>JANYCV010000052.1 GCA_025360145.1 Acidobacteriaceae bacterium | reverse complement strand
GTCCACCACTTCATAGACCGCTTGCGCCGCTCCGTTAGCAACATCGAGTTCGCCTACGGTGTCAAAGCTGTTCGTACCAGCGGCAGGAGTAATCGCGAGATTTCCGCCCGCGCCATTGGCGTCGGCCCCGCGCACGCGGATCAGCAGCAGAGATCCGTTCCCGCCGGCTGCGTACTGGCCTCCGGAAGCGGCAACGCCGAAGTCGCCGCCGGCGGTTGGTTTGACGGCATTCGAACCGGCGATGGCGTCGGGCACAAACAACCGTGCGCCCGGCGGCAGATTCGAGTAGCGCGAAATGATGCGAATGCCGTTATCGGCGAGCGGCCCGCGGGGCTGGAAGGCGTCGGCGGCGTCCTCGGTGATACGGGCTGAAGCGAAGCGGGTTCCGGCGGCAAGCAAGCTGGAAAAACTTGGGCTATCCGGAAGCGGCGAGCCTTGTTGCGACGGGATCACGCTGGTCAATATACTGGCCAGGACCGATCGCTGCGGAAATCCGACGATCAGATCGTTCGTCGTGAGGCCAAGTCCGGTGCCGTTGAACGAGATGTTGGCGTGAACCGCCTGGCCGAACGACGTAGACGGCAATTGATTTACTGCACCACGCAGATTGGTAATTCGCAGGATCACTTTTCCTGAAGCCGGGATCATGAAGTTCAGGCCGTTGAATGCGATCTGGCTCGCGGAGAGCAGCGTTGGTGGCACACCCGCGGAGACTGGGCCGGCGCCGGTATCCACCGTGAGCACCGCGTCCGCGTTGCCCTGCGGCGTCAGCTTGTTGGTAACATTCACATTTAGAATGACATTCAGGTTGCCGCTCAGCGGGCCAGGAGTGCCGTCGACACAGGTAAACACAATGTCACCAAGCCGCTCCGCCAAGCCTTCGGCGTGAAGCAATGGCGTAACGGCCGAGGGCGTACAAGTGAGAACATTCGCGTTCGCAAAAGCGGATGCAATCAGGATCGATAGAAAAAGACGAAGCTTTGCCATGTTTTCGAGAAACGTTTGCTACGTAACATATCTACCATGACCGAATGCCCGAGTCCAACGGTCCCTTGATACAATCAAAGTATTATCGTGCTAGCCACATCCACCATTGTTGAAGAGATTTTGGACCTCAAGAAAGAGCGGCGCGCCGTGCTTCTGGCCCATCACTACCAAGACACTGAGATTCAAGAGATTGCCGACGTGGTCGGTGATAGTCTGGAACTCTCGCGGAAGGCTCACGATTTCGATGGCGACGTGATTGCGTTCTGCGGCGTGTGGTTCATGGCGGAAACGGCGAAAGTGCTGAATCCGAACCGCATCGTTGTTGTTCCGGACAAGGATGCGAGTTGCAGTCTGGTGGAAAGCTGCCCCGTGGAGCAAGTCCGCGCTTATAAGAAACTGCATCCCGATCATGTGGTTGTCAGCTATATCAACACGTCCGTGGATGTGAAGGCCGAGAGCGATATTTTGTGCACGTCCAGCAATGCGGTGGCGATTGTGAATTCGATTCCCGCCGATCAACCGGTGCTATTCCTGCCGGATATTAACCTGGGCAACTACGTGAAAAAGCAGACCGGCCGCGAGAATATGAAGATTTGGCAGGGTGCCTGCATTGTGCATGCCACCTTCCCTGCCCGCCGGCTTACCAAGGCCCGAATGGAGCATCCCGAAGCGCTGGTAGTAGCGCATCCCGAGTGTCCGCCCGACGTGCTGGCCATGGCGGATTACATCGGCTCCACATCGGCTCTGATCAAATACTGCGTGAACTCCGGAGCGGGAGAATTCATCGTGATGACCGAGAGCGGCGTGTCCCATTCGCTGCTGAAGTTCGCCCCGGAAAAGAAGTTTTACTTCGTGAAGAATGAAAACTGCAATTGCAGCGAGTGCCCGTACATGCGATTGAACACGCTGGAAAAGTTGCGTGATTGCCTGCGGGATCTGCGGCCGCGTGTAGAGATCGCCCCCGATATTATGCGGCGCGCCCTGGTGCCCATTGAGCGAATGCTGGCGGTAAAGTAATCTCATGCCATTGATCGACACCTTCGGACGCATTCACGACAACCTCCGCATCAGTGTCACGGACCGCTGCAACATCCGGTGCTTTTATTGCATGCCGGAACAGAACGTCCAGTTCGGCCCCAAGGAAGA
>JANYCV010000043.1 GCA_025360145.1 Acidobacteriaceae bacterium | reverse complement strand
CATTCAATCCCCGGACGCAGCGCAAATATCGCCGGAAAGTTCGGCATACCCGCTTGCAGCCCGCCCGCGGAAGTTTTCGGCGTGTAAGTCTCGAAGCGTTGCGGGTGGAACACCTTCTCCGCGGAATACCAACCGGCGGTGCCGGGCGTGAAGCGGGCACGCAGTTCAGGCGACAGGTACACCACGCCCAATCCATGCGTTCCCAGCAGCCACTTGTAAGTGCTGGCCACCAAATAGTCTACTCCTCGCACGGACACAGGCACGCGGCCAAGAGCTTGCGTGGCATCCACGCAAAACAGCGCACCAGCCGCATGGACCAGCTCGGCGAGTTCCTCCAGAAACGGAATCTGCGTTCCGGTCTTGTAGCTCACCTGACTCACGGATACGATTCTGGTGCGCGCAGACAGACGCGCGGCGAAATCCGCCAACTCGATCACGCCGTCCACTGCCGGAATCACAACTACCTTCACGCCGCGGCGCTTCAGTTGCAGCCAGACCACCACGTTCGACGGAAACTCCAGGTCGCTGATCAGCACCTCGTCGCCCGCCTGCCAATCGATGGAGTTCGCCAGCAGATTCAGCGCCTCGGATGAGTTGGCCAACAGCACCACATTGTCCGGATCGGTTTGCAGCAATCGCGCCGCGGCCGCCTCTACTTCTTTGTGCTCGTCGAATAGCCGCTCCCTCCCTGGAGTTCCTCTCCGCTTTGTATTCCAGTAAGCGGTCAGTGCAGCTTCGGTAGCGAGTGGCGGTATTCCTTCCGCGGCCGTGTCCAGATAGGAGATCCCGCTGGGGATGGGAAAGAGTTGCTTGTCGACAAGCATTATTCGAACCGCCTGAGAAAATCCACGTAAAAGGAAAGTGCGGAGAGCACCTGATCGCACTCCACATATTCCACGGCGGCATGAGCGCGGTCAATGCTGCCTGGACCGAAGATGATGCTCGGAATGCCTTGGCGGGACAGCTTGCTGGCATCGCTTCCGAACGGAACTCCTGCAATTTCCGCGTTCAAACCCAAGCCGGAAAGCACCTGCTGAGCCACTTGGACAACCGCTTCGTTCGTGCTGGTCTGCAGGGGAAAATCCACCAACATCGGCGGGTCCATCCGGGCTTCGATCTCCGGAATCATGGCGAGCCTTTCCCCATACGCCGTCCACACTTGGTGCGGATCCTCGCCGGGGAGCAAGCGCCTGTCAATCGAAATCTCACAGGCGTCCGGCACGAAATTAACCTGTTCTCCGCCGCGGATGAGACCCACGCTCAGCGTCCCGCGGCCCAGCAGAGGATGCGTGCTCCGCGCCAGCAAGTCAGCCTCGCGCTCCAGCCACAGCAGCACTCGCGCCATGTGATTAATGGCATTCACCCCCAGGTGCGGCTTCGAGCTGTGCGATGCCTTCCCGTCCGTTCGTATCTTCCAGCGAAGCACTCCCTTGGAGGCAACCACCGCGCGCAGTTCGGTGGGCTCGGCGATGATCGCCGCATCCGCGCGAAGTCCTTCGCAAAGTTTCGCCACGCCACCGAATGAAAATTCTTCATCCACCACCGCGGCCAGCCAGACCTCGCACGGCGGCGTGATGGCATGCTCTTTTAAATACGCGAGTGCATGCATCATCGCAGCCAAGCCGGCCTTGGTATCGCAAGACCCGCGCCCGTAAAGCCGTCCGTCCCGGACCTCCGGAACAAACGGCGGAATCGTCATGCCCGCCGTGGAAACCGTGTCCATGTGCGCTTCAAGAATGATGCGCCGCTCCGGGTTGCGCCCTGGCAGCCACGCGATCACGTTGCTGCGGCCGGGCATCACATCTTGCCGCCGCGTCTCGATCCCGCGCCGGGCAAAAAAACACTCGACGTATTGGGCAACGGCTTCTTCTGTTACGCCGCCTGGGAAGGCTGCGTTGATGCTATTGATCGCAACCAATTCGGAAAGTGTCTTTATCATGGGTTCAGCAATATACTATCAACAGAAATGCCACTGGCAATTGATTCCCATGTCCATCTGTGGACGGATGATCGAATACGCTACCCGCGTGCGCCCGGCGAGCCCGATTATCCGCCAGCCCGATTCACTCCGGAAGATCTGTTTTTGCTCACCAAACCCGCTGGCGTGACGAAGATCGTCCTGATCCAGATGAGCTTCTATCGATTCGATAATTCCTACATGCTGAATTGCATCCGCGCCCATCCGGGAACGTTCAGCGGGGTGGGCATCGTGGACGCGGCCGGGCCGGATCCGGCAAAAGAGATGAAGAACCTGGCGCGCTACGGGGTTCGTGGATTTCGCATCGTTGCCAGCGGCGTTCCGGGCAATTGGCTGGATGCCCCCGGCATGCAAACCATGTGGCGGACCGGCGCGGAACAGCGCCTCGCCATGTGCGCGCTGGTGGGTCCGGACGGGCTTCCCGCACTCGACCGCATGTGCGCGAAAAATCCGGAGACGCCCGTGGTGATCGACCATTTCGCACGCATCGGCTCCGATGGAATTATACGGGATGCGGACGTCCGCCTGTTGTGTGGATTGGCCCGGCACCGAAACGTGAAGGTGAAGGCTTCGGCATTCTACGCGCTGGGAAAAAAGCAAGCGCCGTACACGGATTTGGCTCCGCTCTTCCGCCGGGTTTTTGAAGACTACGGACCGCGGCGAATCATGTGGGCCAGTGACTGTCCGTTCCAGGTACAGGACGGCCACAGTTATGCACCTTCCATCGCGCTGGTGCGGGAAGGGCTGCCGTTCTTGTCGAAGGAAGATCGCGAATGGATTCTGGGGCGAACCGCGGAAGCGGTCTTCTTCCAGCGTTAGTTTATTTCTTAAACGCGCTGCCGTCGGCGTTGACCTTCGTCTCTACTTTTCGGACTCCCTTCTTCACTTGGGCTTCGTAGAAGGTCTTGCCGTTCTCGGTCACGGCTTCGGTACGGATGAGTTCTCCCTTCGCTACGAACTTGCGGATGGCCTCGCGCGCGGCGGCAGGAATGGACTCGATCGCCACTTCCTCCTCCACGCTCACGGCCTTCCCGGCGATATCGAACATGATGTCCCGGCTGCGGTTCGCAACCTTGAATTCAGCTTCGTAAAGAGTTTTGCCGTCCTCTACCTCTTTGGCTAGGCCCATCAGCGTGGCACCGGTGCTCTGTTCCTGCTTCACGGCTTGCTGAACCGGAGCCGGAAGGCTTTCGAACTTGATTTTCGATTCCGCTTTGGCAACGAACGCCGTGGCGGCGAGGAATGCGATGCAGACAACGATGTCTCTTTTCATACCTTCATTCTGGACCCGATTTCTGAAGAAGCGCTGAAGGTTTGTATCGTCACGCTGCGTCTTTTACGGAAACCACCAACCGCTTGCCCAGCAAATCCAGGGCCTTCTGGATCAATTCGGGTTTCGTATTGTGCTTCGGATTCAGCATGCGCCGCACAATCGATTCGTCACGGCCCAACTTTCTAGCGAATTCAAGATTACTAAGGCCGGATTCCCGTAACGCGAGATAGAGAGCAACCTTCGGCGCCAGATAGAGAGCCACAGGGATACTGCGCTGGCCGCGCTTGGCCGGCGAAGCCACCGGAATCTGATCCCGCCGGCATATTCGACCCGCCAGGGCCTCCTGCAGACAGTCCACCGCCTCAGCGAATGCTTCACCTTCCGAGCCGCCCCCGGTCAGGGCCTCAGGCAAGTCCGGAAAGTGCACCACGATTTCGCCGTCTTCGTGCTTTTTGAAAAGTGCCGGATACGATAGATCGTACATATTCCCTCCTAAAAACTCACTCCCAGCTGCTTCTTCATGCCGGAGAGCAGTCCTTTGTCGATCTCCTTTTTGAGATCCTTGACAATCGTCAATTTCGATCCGTAGTAGACGGTCCCGTGGCTTCCTTTTCCGTGCGAAGGCTGCCAGAAGTAGGATACTCCATTCTTCTTCGCTTCAGCTTGCACCTTCTTGAGGAATTCGGAACCCTTCACCAATCCAGTATCGGGCATATCTGCCCGGTTATCAAGAAAGAAGCGCCGGAGGGCACAGTCAGAAATACATCCCGCCACGTTCGCAGTTTTGACGACGCGCGTAAGGCTGACCCTGAAGTTCCCCGCGAATGCGAATCGCGAATAAATTCCGCCCGGGATACTGCCTCATTCATCCAAAGGATGACAGGACGCTCTCTCCCGCGGTGCCGGAACGTCCCTTGTGTGTTCCCCGCACATCCAGCAGGCGCACCGACGACAATGAGTAGAGGCGTTCACGCCGACGTCGCGAGGATCAAGCGGTGCCGGGTACCGCCTCCCAAACCAACGCCGCATGTTCCGGCGTACCCGGTTTTTCATCCGTATTTCGTCGCTCCGGCGTTGTGCTCTCAATGTTGTTTTCATGACGTTTATCGCCTGATTCAATGCGCCAAGCAAACTGATGTTCATGGAGCCAGCGGAGGGATTTGAACCCCCGACGCTCTGATTACAATTCTGAATCAAAGGCTACCCGACGATCTCCGGTGTAGCGTTATCAAGGTCTTCCGTTCTCAGTAGTAATTCCCTGTCATTCCATTTTCTTGGTTCCCGGCTAAACAGGATTTGGAGAATCAGCTATTGGAGCTACGCCGCTCCGGGGATCAATTCCGGCCACGACATCAAAACACCCACTGTCGACGCCGAAATATCCGCTATGGAATCAGTTGAACGTTGTCGTACTTCGCCGTATAGGTAGTGTCATTCGCGGGTGTTATCACGCTGTGAGTAGCGAGACCGCCGTCGCTCCAACCTGCGAATGTTGCACGAAAGCCGGGTGCAATTTCTCCCACGGATAGGAGATGCGCAGTGCCAGGCACCCAGAAGTACGAGCGCTTCCGGCCTGCCACCCTGCTGAACCCATCCACGTAAATCACTCCAGATCCCGGATCGATAGTCACTTTCGTCAAGGGGATATCGGCCGAGTTTGAAATTTTAGTCACGAAGTTGGTAGTGACCGCTGTGTTTAGGAAGCGGCCAAGGTTGCCAAGCGGCTGGGTAAAATACGGAAAGATTGCCTTGTACGTTGGGAAGTTATCCATGTAGGTAAAACCAGTAATATAGGCGTCCCCGACTGCATCCACCGCGACGCCGGTTACTTGATCGCCAAGTGCGAAGTCAATGAACTCCACGGATCCTCCGCCAAGAAGCGTAAAGTAGTCAACCGCATTGCCCCGCTGGTTGATTTTTGCCAGAAACGCATCCGGAGCTCCTAGTGAAGAAGCTTGAAGTGAGTTCACCAAAGGAAGGTCTTCGCTGATGAAGCCGGTGCCTAGGCCCACGTTTCCCACTACATAGGCGGCGCCGGCATTGTCAACCGCTAAGCCTGAAACGGAGGTTCCACTGGTAGTTATAAGACGGCGATTGTAAACCAACGCATCACCGGCGGGATTCATTTTCAACAGAAACCGTGATTCCGGATGCTTCAACGATTGCAGCGGAGCGTTCAGCGGGAACTCCACTGAAAAGGTTGCGCCTGCAACATAGACAGCGCCCATGGCATCGATCGCAACAGCGTGGGCGAAATCGGAGGCACTGCCTGCCACGTACGTCGAATAGACCAGTGCTTTCCCTTCCGGGTTCAATTTCGATATAAATACAGAGAATCGCCCTGCCTTGTTTGCGGGACTATTTTGGAAAGCATTCTGGGTTGGGAAATCAGCGAACTGCGTCGTACCCGCCACGTAGGCACTGCCCGAGGAATCGACACAGATGCCGGCCGGCGTGTCCATGCCGCTGCCTCCGAGGTAGGTGGAATAAACCAGACCCGTACCACTGGGATTAATTTTCGTCACGAACCCATCTACCATGCGACCGTAGTTGGGCTGCAGCGCATTTCGTGTAGGAAAATCGGTCGATTCCGTAGTGCCTGTCACATATGCCGAGCCTCTGAAATCTACCGCTATCGACAGCCCTATTTCCCTGTCCTTCCCCCCGAGGTAGGTCGAATATTCGAGAGACCCACCACTCGGGCTCAATTTAACGGCGATTGCATCCAGTTTGCCTCCAAGTGTGGTTTGCAATCCTTCTTTCGTGGGGAAGTCCGGAGAGTCCGTTCCTCCAGTCAAGTAAACCGCTCCGGCCGCGTCAACGGCGATGCCTCTCACGAATTGATGTTGACTACCTCCCAGGTAGGTGGAGTACACGACTGTGTTTCCCGCTGAGCTTAACTTCGTGATGAATAGATCCGTTTTCCCGTGTAAGGTGGATTGGATCTCTCCCTGAGTTGGAAACGCACGGGAATCGGTCGACCCCGCGACGTAAGCCGCACCAACCCGATCAACGGCGATCCTGTTTTCCGAAGGAGAACTCTGGCCCCCAAGGTATGTGGAGTAAACGATCATTGGATCGATCACCAGTGGTTTGCGCCGGTCATAACGAGCCAATTCAAACATAGCCTGATTCCTGTTGAGCAGATACCGTGCCTCAATTTCCACTTTCCGGCCATCGATCTCCTGGTATACCCTAGGCTTCTTCTGCACAAGATCCCCCGCGGAGGTTCGGAGCACGATGTCGCCCGCATCATTCAATTTCACGGACGCCGGCCCTTCGAACGCAAGACGGATCTGATCGGGATCGGCACCAGGAGCGACGGTGAAATCGTACTCCACCTGCTTCCCGTTCCCGTAATAAACCACGTCAATTCCCGGATAGATACCCTTCGACTCGACTCGCGCGTAGTGCGGCACACCCGTGCGCCAGTGCTTCGGATCGTTCCCAATGAAGTAATTGCTGACGCCCGGAAGCTTTTGCAAACCGGTGGTCCGCTTTGCCCCTGGAAGCTTCATCCGGATGACGGCAGACCCATTCATCACCATCACCGTCCCGTGCTCGGTGAGATAGAGATCCATTCCAGGAGTGCGCGCGGTGAACTGCACGGAGCTGTCAGTTTGGCCCACATTCGGCTCGAAATGCAACGGAATGCTCCCGAAGTTTTCAGCGTGCGGCGCGCTTAAGGCGAACGCGAAGGCAACAGCATTCGCGAGGAAAACCAACATCAGCAGAGGAATTCTCATCAGGGGACTTTCTTTCTCCACGTTGTATATAGTCTTCTACTAAGACGCACTCACCGTAAAACCAACTACGCTGATTCAGCCTTTGTCTCAATTATTATGAGCGCCGCTGTAGGTAAAAGGCAGTCTATTTGTATCTTAGTGGCGTTTGACGACTCTTCTCGAGCATCCTCTGCCGGATCGGCTACACCGCCAGCCAAAAATGGCAGCAACAGTTGTAGGCGCACTTTCCCTCTCATCAGAATCTCGGCTTGATGACGGCAATAGCGCCTTTCACATCACCCGGTGAGGCCGGTGGCGACGAGGCTCAGCCTACAGAACGAGCCCATCGATCGCGTAGGAATTTCTGCCTAAATATTGGAGCCGGCGGAGGGATTTGAACCCCCGACCCTCTGATTACAAATCAGATGCTCTACCAACTGAGCTACGCCGGCGTCTGGCGGGAGAAGCCTCAAACCAACCGAGGCGTTCATTCAGAGTTTAACACCCCTCGCCCGTTCCCAAAATCAACAACACTTAGCCCGCATATACTTCTCCCTTAACCGTTCCTCGCTAAACTTCCGCCACTCCGCCCCCGAATGCTCCACCCCATGCGCCGCTAAATGCCGCGCATACGCATTCTGATCCGACAATTCCCGCATCAGCCCCACAAACAACGCCCACGCCCGCCTCATAGCTCTTCCGCCCGCAGCCGCGTCATCACGAACGGTGTCTCCGACACTCGCCTGTCCCTGGTCCCACTCAGAATCCCAACCCACACCCGCACCGAATCGATCAACACTGTCGCCACAAGCACCATGAACACGCCCGTCACCACCGCATCCAGCTTCGCGTTGAAAATCTGCGTCTGCGTTGCGGCGATATTCGCGGCCGCAATCCTGCCCGCATCCAGTGCGCTCCGCAACTGGTCCGCCTGTGCCAGAAACCCAATCCGGGGCAGTTCCGAAAACAGCTTCTGATAGCCGGCCGTGAACGTCACAATCAACAGCCAAACCAGCGGCGCGCAAGTGATCCACATATATTTCGCCCCGTGCATCTTGATCAGAATCGTAGTCGCCACACACAGTGCAATCGCCGCCAGCAACTGGTTCGCGATTCCGAATAACGGCCACAGCGAATTGATCCCTCCCAGCGGGTCGATCACGCCCTGATACAAGAAGTACCCCCAACACGAAACAATCACCG
>JANYCV010000033.1 GCA_025360145.1 Acidobacteriaceae bacterium | reverse complement strand
TTTTGCCAGCAGCTCGCTGTAGACCTTGGCGGCGTCTTCCATGGATGCGAGCGGCTTCGCTGTGAAAGCCTTCAGAACTTCGGGGTTCCCGCGGAGAACGCCTGGGGCCTGGGCTGAGAATTGGTCAGCGGGCAAGGCGGCTAGAGCGAACCACGCCGCGAAAACGCCGTCCTGCTGTTCGCGCATCTGGTTCAAATAATCGCGCCAGCGCCGCAGCACGAAGAGATTGAAATCGCGTTCGCGGGATAGTTTTTCCAGCTCCGTATTGCTCATCTTGGAGCCTTGCTGCGCGGCCAGCAGGTAGCGCTCCATCCAGGAAGCCATACGGAACTCCGCGACTAATTCCGCGTGCCGCTTGGTCTTGAATTCCTCGATTGCTTTCAGGCGCGTCAGCATCCCCTCGCGGTACTCTTTCACCAGCGGTAAATTCTCGTCTTCCGGGGCAAGCAACGGGTACTCGATGGGCTCCACCGAATTGGCCACCATTCCGTAAAAGGAATAATAGTCGCGAGTGGGGATGGGATCGAACTTGTGATCGTGGCATCGGGCACAGGTGACGGTGAGACCGATCAGGCCGCGAGTGATGGCGTCGATGCGGTCGTCAATCATGTCGTGCTCGCCTTTCGGAACACTGCGCCCCAACGTGATGAAGCCCAGGGCGGCCAAGTCGCGCCGGTCCTTCAGATCCAGCTTGTCGGCCGCAACCTGCTTGCGGACGAACTCGCTGTACGGCATGTCCTGGTTGATGGCGCGGATAACCCAGTCGCGGTAGGTGTAGGAGAAGGCGAAGCGCGAGCCGCGGTCACGGGTATCGGCGTACCGCGCGACGTCCATCCAGTGGCGTCCCCATTGTTCGCCGTAGTGAGGGGAGGCGAGAAGACGGTCCACTACTTTTTCAAATGCGTGCGGCGAATTATCGTTGAGGAAGTTCTGAATTTCCTGCGAGGACGGAGGCAAACCGGTCAGGTCGTAGGTGGCCCGCCGCAGCAGGACACGCTTATCCGACTCCGGCGATGGCGTCAACTTCGCTTCCTTCAGCTTGGCAAGGATGAAATTGTCTACCGGGTTGCGAACGTTGCCGGCAACCTGGGGAATCTTCGGCATCACCGGCTTTTGGAACGACCAAAAGTCGCGAGCCTTGGCCGGGACCAGTTCACGAGCCACCGCTGTTTTTTCGGCGCGGGGGTCGGGTGCGCCCATGCGGACCCACTGCTCAAAATCGGCGACGATCTCAGCGCTGAGCGCCTTGCCCGGCGGCATCTTCAGCGCCTCGTCGGTATGCCGGAGAGCCTTGATCAACAGGCTTGCATCGGGATCGCCGGCGACGATGGGCGACCCCGAATTGCCACCCTTGCGAAGACCGTCGCGGCTGTCGAGCCATAACCCCCCTTGCACTTTCGGAGCGTTCGCGCTGTGGCAGACGTAGCACCGGGTGGCGAGTACCGGACGAATCTTTTTCTCGAACATTTCGGCGCCGGCCGCTTGCTGTTCGGGTGATTGCGCCGGAGCCAGGCTGACGGAACTTAGAACGGCGAGCAAGAGGACACATCGACGTCTAAGCGCTGTTTTAGGGAATACGAAAAAATGCATGATTGTTCTTTGCAGACCGCGGGTGGTGTTCCTTATTATCTTAACTCGTGCAGCGACAAAGCTACCGTAGGGTAAATAGGGGAGAGGATGAGTTAGGAGTAGACTTTCCGGATTTCGGCGGCGTCTTCCGGCGATGGCCGCCGATGTATTTACGTCCGCAAGAGTGAATGCGAATTTCGGATTTAGTGTGCGTTGATCATGAACGTTGCCATAGTGCGGAAGAAGTCCAGAACAGTTTCGCGCGCTTCCGCGGGAAACGCACATTCATCCACCGCCTTGGTCATTAGTTCAATCCACCGATCGCGGGCACGCTTGTCGATGTGGAATTCTGCGTGGCGCATCCGTAGGCGAGGATGTCCGCGTTGTTCAATGTAGTGCTGGGGGCCACCGAAGCGGCCTATGAGGAAATCGCGAAGACGTTGCTCGGCACCCGCAAGGTCGTCCGCAGGGTACATCGGGCCGAGAATATCGTCGGCGGCGATTTGCGAATAGAAGCTGGCGACCAGGCGGGTGATGGGCGCTTCCCCGATGGTGGCGTAGAGATCGTCAATGGGCATTGATGATTCCATGGTATCGGGTTAACTTGCAGCCCCTAGCGTGCAGTGGGCTATGTGCGATGGGGAATTGTACAGGTTGGTCGCGCCATGCTTGAGTTTTACATGCCTCCAGGATAGTTTGCGGTTCATTGGAGTAAGATAGTCCGATACCGTGACACTGGCATTCATCGACTACGTCATTCTTGCGCTGTACTTCGCATTCGTTCTGGGGATAGGGTGGCTGCTGAAGAAGCGCGTCACCACCAGTTCCGACTTTCTGACTGCGGGGCGCGCGATTCCGGTATGGATCACCAGCCTCGCTTTTGTCGCCGCGAATCTGGGTGCGCAGGAAGTGATCGGCATGTGCGCCTCCGGAGCGAAATATGGCATCATGACGGCGCACTTCTATTGGATCGGCGCCATTCCGGCGATGTTGTTCGTCGGGATCTTCATGATGCCGTTTTATTACGGCAGCCGCGCGCGCAGCGTTCCCGAATACTTGAGTCTGCGGTTCGACGAGAAGACGCGCGGACTCAATGCGATTACGTTCGCCATCATGACGGTATTCTCGTCGGGCATTTCCATGTACGCGCTGGGGCTGCTGTTTCAGTTGGTGCTGGGGTGGAGTTTCACCGCTTCGGTTTTGCTCTCCGCGGTAATCGTGTTGATTTATACGTTTCTCGGCGGACTCACCAGCGCCATTTACAACGAGGTTCTGCAATTCTTTCTGATCGTGGTCGGGTTCGCACCGCTGGCTATTTTGGCAACTCAACGCGCTGGTGGTTGGAGCGGCATGGCCGCCCGGCTGCCTCCGGTGATGACGCATTCGTGGAGCTACATGGGCAAGGCTTCCGATAACCCGATGGGCGTGGAACTTTTCGGAATGATCGCGGGGCTCGCGTTCGTCCTGTCGTTCGGATACTGGTGCACCGATTTTCTGGTAGTGCAGCGCGCCATGGCGGCAAATTCGATGTCGGCGGCGCGACGGACCCCGGTGATCGCGGCGTTCCCGAAAATGATTATGCCGTTCATCGTGATTGTGCCCGGCATCGCGGCACTGGCGCTGACCAAGATGAATATCGGTTATGCGCTGCCGGTGAAGGGAAACAGCTACGATTACGATCAGGCGCTCACCACGCTTATGGCGTCTTTTTATCCATCGGGGATGTTGGGCGTGGGGCTCACCGCATTGATGGCGTCCTTTATGTCCGGCATGGCGGGCAACGTAACCGCATTCAACACCGTGTTTACCTACGACATCTATCAGAGCTACATTCGCAAGGGTGCGCCGGACTCGCACTATCTGACCGTGGGACGCATCACCACGGTGGTTGGAATTATTCTTTCCATCGCCACCGCCTATCTGGCGCAGCATTACAACAACATCATGGACCTGCTGCAACTTGTCTTCGGGTTCGTGAATGCGCCGCTGTTCGCCACATTTCTGCTAGGCATGTTCTGGAAGCGGACCACCGGACACGGCGCATTTACCGGTCTTCTGATGGGCACTTGCGCGGCTGCGCTGACGCATGGATTGACGATTGCGGAAGACAAGGGCGGATGGCTGGGGCGGGTACAGGAATTTCCCTCGACGATGGCGCAGAATTTCTGGATCGCCATCTTCGCGTGGTCCACTTGTTTCGTGGTGACGATTCTGATCAGCCTGGCGACGCGGCCTAAGCCGGATAGCGAACTGGAGAGCCTGGTCTACGGGCTTACCAAAATCCCTCATGAAGAGGGCGTGGCCTGGTACCTGAGGCCGGGGCCGCTGGCGGTGGTGGTTGCTATCATTTGCATCGGGTTGAATTTTCTTTTCTGGTAACTGCATGCTCGATCTTCGACATCCCTCTGGTTGGTTCTTTCTGCTGCTTGGCGGCATTCTGATTTCACTTGGCGTATTTATGCCGGACTTGCGCGCTCCTCTTACGACCGTGAATGTGAACCTGTTTGCAGGTTCCGCGATGATTGTCTTTGGAGGAGTATTGCTTTGGTTAGCGCACCGGAAACCGTAAGAGCAGCTTTTCGGAAACACTTTCCCGATGGTGGCGCGGTCGAGATTTTCCGCGCGCCGGGACGGGTGAATCTGATTGGCGAACACACCGATTACAACATGGGATTCGTGCTGCCCATGGCGATCGACCTGTGTTGTCTGGCAGCGATCGCTCCGGCAAATCATGGCAAGCTGCGTGTCTATTCACAGAACGTGCAAGCACTGCAAGAGTGGCCCATCGAGAGCATTTCCGACGCCCGCCCGGCGGGAAACTGGGGCGATTATGTGCTGGGCGTCGCGCAGCAATTGGCGAGGGCAGGCTTTCCGGTTGGCGCAGCGGATCTTGCAATTTATAGCACCGTGCCGGTTGGATCGGGACTTAGCTCATCGGCATCGCTTGAGGTGTCTACCGCCTTGGCGCTGCTCGGTGGGCGGACGATTGCGAAGAAGGATCTGGCGCTGCTGTGCCAAAGAGCGGAGCGGGAATTCGTTGGCGTGCCTTCGGGAATCATGGACCAATACGCTTCGGTGCATGGGGAGCGCGGAAAAGCACTGCGAATCGACTGCCGCTCAGTGAGTCATCAGGCCGTCGCCCTGCCTGACGGGGCCGCGATCATGGTGGTGAACTCCATGGTGAAACATGAACTGGGCGGATCGGCCTATCGCGACCGCGTGCGGGAGTGCGCCGAGGCGGTGGAAGAACTGCGGCGGTGGTCTCCAAAGGTTCACAGTTTACGTGACGTCATCAGCACTGATCTGGCGCCGTTGTCGGGCGTTCCGCTCAAACGTGCGCGGCATGTAACCACTGAAGGTGAACGGGTGGAGTCGTTCACGGCTGCCGCGGAGATTGGAGATCTGAAGGGAATGGGGGATCTGTTGGTCGCCTCACACCGGAGCTTGCAGCACGATTATGAGGTTAGCTGCGAGGAGTTGGACTTCCTGGTTGACACTGCCCTTGGCATTGAGGGAGTTTATGGTGCGCGGATGACGGGCGGAGGATTTGGGGGCTGCACTGTCAATCTGGTGGCGATCGAGAATGTTGAGAACTTTGAGATTCGGATTTCGTCCGCTTATGAAATTGCTTACGGAAAGATTCCTCAAGTGTTTCGATTTCTCCCTGATGCAGGGGCGGAACAGGTTTTGTGAGATCTTTTCCGGGTTGCGGGCACTTCTATTTCAAAGCACAACAGACCTGTTCACTCCGAACGGTTTCTCCCCGAAATGGGCGCCGATGCGCCTGCTTCGGGGGCACGTTTTTCTCCCTACTCTTTGCAAGCTACGATTTTGGCACTTGGTCCGTTG
>JANYCV010000023.1 GCA_025360145.1 Acidobacteriaceae bacterium | reverse complement strand
CCTTCGAAACCTCGCGCAGGTCACTCCGGATCAAGACGCTTTTCCGAATTTCGATCCCACCCTCCGCCAGGCCTTCCAGCGCGAAACCGAACTCTTCTTCGACGCGGTCATGCGGGAAAACCGCCCCGTCACCGATTTGCTGAGTGCCGACTTCACCTATCTGAACCAGCGCCTAGCCAAGCACTACGGAATACCTGGTATTTACGGCGCGCAGTTCCGCCGGGTCACGCTCAAGGATTCGAACCGCAGCGGACTACTGGGCCAAGGTAGTATCCTAACTGTAACGTCGTATCCGGACCGGACTTCCGTGGTGCAGCGTGGCAAATGGGTTTTGGAGAACCTGCTGGGAACTCCTCCGCCGCCGCCGCCACCCGATATTCCGGCACTGGAAGCGAAAGCGAAGGACGGGAAGCGTTTGACAATGCGTCAACAGATGGAACAGCACCGCGCGGATCCTACATGCTCGTCATGCCATTCCCGCATGGACCCCATCGGGTTTTCGCTGGAAAATTACGACGGTATCGGCGCCTGGCGCGCCAAAGACGGCGGCAACACAATTGACGCATCCGGTAAGATGCCCGACGGCGCAACGTTTGACGGCCCCGCCGGCTTGCGGAATCTGCTGCTCACCGTCCATCGCGACGAGTTCATCGCGACGGTGACCGAGAAGCTTCTGACTTACGCCCTGGGCCGCGGGCTTGAATTTTACGATGGACCGGCCATGCGCGCCATCGTGCGGGATGCGGCGGCGCAGAATTCGACAATTCCCGCGCTAATCAGTTCGGTTGTTAAGAGTCCCCAGTTTCAGATGAGGAGAACCCGAGAGCGATGATCGTTACACAGAAATTTCTGCCCCGCCGCACATTCTTGCGTGGTCTTGGGGTCACCTTGGCCCTGCCTCTGCTGGATGCCATGGTGCCCGCAATGGCCGCCACTCGATTGACCGCCGCCAAACCGGCCATGCGTCTCGGGTTCGTGTATGTACCGAACGGCATCATTCAGAAAGCGTGGCTTCCCTCGAAAGTAGGCGCTGGTTTTGACTTCGCTTCCACCATGAAGCCTCTGGAACCGTTCCGCGAGAAGCTGCTGGTTATGAGCAACCTCACGCAGAACGGCGGTAGAGCGCTGGGTGACGGAGCGGGCGACCACGCGCGTGCAGGCGCCAGTTGGTTGACCGGCGTTCATCCGAAGAAGACGGAAGGCTCCGACATCCAGGCCGGCATTTCGGCCGACCAGATTGCCGCCAGGGCTTTCGGTAAGAACACGCAGTTCGCATCGCTTGAGATCGGCCTCGAAGAACCGAACCTCGCGGGAAGCTGCGATTCCGGTTATAGCTGCGCCTATACCAACACCATTTCCTGGCGCTCCCCCACCACGCCGAATCCCATGGAGATCAACCCGCGCGCGGTGTTCGAGCGCCTCTTCGGAGATGGGGAAACGAATGATCCCGCGGCCCGTTTGAAGATGATGAAGGAGGATCGAAGCATCCTCGATTTCATCCGTGGAGACGTCGCGCGTCTGCAGCCGGGATTGGGCTCTCGCGACAAGAGCAAGCTGGCCGAGTATCTGGACGGCATCCGCGACATTGAACGCCGCATTCAGAAGGCCGAAGAACAGAGCGCGACAATGAAGCTGCCGCTGCTGGAACGGCCCACCAGCATCCCCGATGAATTCGAGGAGCACGCCAAGATAATGAGTGACATGATCGTCATCGCTTTCCAGACGGACATGACCCGCGTAGTCAGTTTCATGATGGCTCGTGAAGGCAGCAACCGCAGCTACCGCGCCATCGGCGTATCGGACGGGCACCACTCGGTCACCCACCATCAGAATGATCAGGAAAAGATCGCCAAGGTCATCAAGATTGACGAACTGCACGTGAAGTCGTTCGCCTATTTGTTAAACAAGTTGGAGTCGACGCCGGACGGCGACGGCACGCTGCTGGATCATTCCATGATGCTTTACGGCAGCAGCATCAGCGACGGCAACGCTCACACGCACCACGACCTTCCGCTCGTCTTAGCCGGCGGAGGTTCCGCCAAGATCAAAGGCGGACAGCACATCCGTTACGCACCCGACACGCCCATGAACAACCTGCTGGTAACCATGCTGGACAAATCCGGCGTCCCGGCCGAAACGCTGGGCGACAGCACTGGTAAGCTCGACCAGCTCTCAGGCGTCTAGTGCGAACCATATCCAACATCGGCCTGGCCCTGCTAACACTGGCCGCGCAATCTTTCGCGGCCAGCAGTCTACCGCTCATTGATGCGGTGAAAGACCAGGACCGCAAGACCGTGAACAACCTGATCGTCTCAAGCGTAGACGTGAACGCCCCACAGCCGGACGGCGCAACAGCGCTAGCGTGGGCCGTGTACCTGGATCAGGCCGACACCGTGGATATGCTGTTAAAGGCCGGTGCGAAGGTGAACACCGCGGACGAATATGGCGAAACTCCGCTCACCCTGGCCTGCGGAACCGGTAACGCCGCAATCATTGGCAAGCTGCTAAAGAAGGACGCAAACCCCAACGCAGCCCGCTGGAATGGCGAAACCGCACTGATGATAGCCGCCCGCTCGGGCAGCACGGAAGGCATCAGGCAACTGATCGCAAACGGCGCCAAAGTAGACGCGGTAGAATCCCGCAAAGGCCAGAACGCGCTGATGTGGGCCGCCGCCGAAGGGCACTCCGATGTCGTAGAGGTACTTCTGCAAAATTCCGCCGATGCCAAGATCGCGTCGAAGGCAGGGTTCACGCCGTTGGTTTTCGCCGCGCAAAAAGGCGACGCGAAGTCCGTACGCAGTCTCATCGCCGCCGGCTCCGATCCAAGCTATATGCTCCCTGGCGGCATGAGCGTCCTGCTGGTGGCCGCCGCGGGCGGCAAGAATGACACCGCCGAAGTCCTGTTGGAAAAAGGCGCTAAAGTAAACATTGCCGAGCGCACCGGCAACACAGCTCTGCATCTGGCCGCGCAAGCCGGCAACATCGAATTGATAAAGCAGTTACTTGCCAAGGGAGCCGACCCGAACCTGCGCACCGGCAAAGTAGCAGCCGGTGGAGGCCGCGGAGGCGGCGGATTCTTTCGTCCCGTTGGCGAGCAGACGCCGCTCCTGCTGGCAGCCCGCGCCAACCACGAAGAGGCCATGCGCATCCTGGTAGCTTCTGGCGCCGACCCGAAGCTCACCGCTCAGGACGGTACAACACTTCTGATGTCCGCAGCCGGAAGCGGCCACATCAAAGTCGTCAAGTACGCCTACGAACTGTCCCCGGACGTCAAGGCCGTCACAGACCGGAAGACTACGGTCATGCATGCCTCGGTCACCGGGTCCATGCAGTCGTCCACTCAGGCTGAGATCTGCGAGGTCATCCAGTTCCTCGCCGACAAAGGCGCGGATCTCGACCCGCAAGACGAGACCGGCAGAACACCTATCATCGTCGCCGACATTCTTCCCATCGACAAAGCCGTAGAACTGATGACCAAGCTGATTATTCAGACCGGCAACAAACCCAAAACCCCATCCGCGCGTTAGTGGCGGCCAGATGAACCCCTATGAATGCTCCGTCCACCTTTCTCCGATCCGCCGCCGTTCTCGTCGCGGCCCTGACATGCGCCCACGCCGCTGACGCCCAATTCCCCACCGCCCCCGGAAGAGAGGTAACGCAGAAAGTCTGCGGCTCCTGCCATGGCGCGGAGGTCACCGTCAGTAAGGGCAAGACCAGGCAGCAATGGGCCGAAGTGATCACCAGTATGGTTGCCAAAGGCGCGAAGGCAACCGGCGAGGAGTTCGCTCAGGTCCTCGATTACCTCGCCAAGAATCTGCCTCCCCAGAACAATGCGGCCGCCACTGCAGGCCGGCCCGCGCGTCAACCGTCCGCCGGTCCCATGGACGTGCATATAGTGGACACAGCCGGGGCCGACCGCGGAAAGAGCATATACGTTGCCGAGTGCGTAACCTGCCACGGTCAGAAGGCAAGAGGCAAAGAGGACACAGCCGATCTGGTCCGCTCTGTCGTCGTCCTGCATGATCGATACGGAAATACCATCGGACCGTTTTTCGCTAAAGGCCACCCGATGCAAAGCGGCCGTCCCAGCGCCGGACTCACGACGATTCAGGTGGCTGACCTCTCGCACTTCCTTCATCAACGCGTAGCCGATACGCTGCGCAGCGGCCCGTATTCAAAGGTGCTGAACGTTTTGACCGGCGACGCGAAAGCAGGTGCTTCCTATTTCTCAGGCGCCGGTAAGTGCAGCACCTGCCATTCGCCGACCCGCGATCTTGCCGGCGTGGGCGCGAAATACGATCCACCCGCCCTGCAACAACGATTCCTGTTTCCCCGCGCGGTGGGATTCGCGCGCGGCGGCGGCGTGGTCCAGACCAAACCTGTGACGGTGACGGTCACTCTGCCGTCCGGCCCTCCGATCACCGGCGTGCTGGATAAGATCGACGATTTCAACGTTTCCCTGCGCGACGCCGAGGGCCAATATCGTTCTTATGAACGCACGCCTGAAATGAAGATCGAGAAGCAGGATCCATACGCCGCTCATAATGAACTTCTCGAACTGTACACCGACAAGAATATCCACGATGTCGTCGCCTATCTCGCGACTTTAAAATAATATGCTGACTCGATTCGTTGTACTCGCCGCTGCCGCAAGCGCGCTCATCGCGCAGACGCTCGACCCCGCGAAACTGCTCCTCCCGCCTACCGATTCGTGGCCTACCTACAACGGCGACTATTCCGGGCGCAGGTTCAGTACGCTCTCGAAGATCAACTCATCGAATGTGAATTCGCTGAGTCTCGGATGGGTGTACCGCATCAATGCCGGGGGTGCTATCAAGGCCACGCCCTTGGTGGTCGACGGCGTCATGTACTTCACCGTGCCGGATCATGTGTGGGCCATTGATGCGCGCACCGGCCGTGAGATCTGGAGCTACACGTGGCAGTCAAAGGGCGGCGAACATATCGGCAATCGCGGCGTCGGCATTTACGGCAAATGGCTGTATTTCGAAACGCCGGACTGTAACCTGGTCTCCTTGAACCTGAGCGACGGTAAAGAGCGTTGGCACAAGACGATCTGCGATCTGGATCAAATGTACTTTGGATCGGTCGCCCCGGTGGTCATGAAAAATCACGTCATCGTAGGTGTCAGCGGCGACGATCTGGACATCCCAGGCTATCTGGAATCGCGCGATCCAGAGACGGGCGAACTGCAATGGCATTGGTCGGTGCTGCCGAAGCCCGGGGAGCCTGGCTCGGAAACGTGGCCCAACGCGGAGGCCATGGCGCATGGCGGTGGCATGACATGGGTTCCCAGCACATACGACCCGGAACTGAACCTGTTGTATCTTGGCACCGGCAATCCGCAACCGGTAATCGCCGGAAAGGCCAGGAAGGGCGACAACCTGTACACCGAATCGATCGTTGCCCTGGATGTCGATACCGGGAAAATGAAATGGCACTTCCAGTCTTCGCCGCATGACACCCACGATTGGGATGCGGTGCAAACACCCGTTCTATTCGACGGCGAAATCAAAGGTGAAAAGCGCAAGCTGCTCGCGCAGGCCAGCCGCAACGGTTTCTTCTTCGTCCTCGACCGGACCACCGGAAAAAACCTGGTGACCAAGGAGTTTGTGAAGACGAATTGGACCAAGGGCATTGACGCGAAAGGACAACCCATCCCCAATCCGGCAAAGGAGCCGCAGATCGACGGCGCTCTGGTTACGCCGAACCAGGCAGGCGCGGCGAACTGGCCGCCGCCGAGTTTCAGTCCGCAAACGGGGCTGTTTTATATCAATGCGTCGCGCGGCTTCAGTGTGTACTACATCTTCGACGACGACGACAAGCCCGAAGGTTGGGGCGGCAACGATCGCGGCGGATACTCGGAATCCATGCTGCAAGCCATCGACTACAAAACGGGAAAGATCGCCTGGAGCCACAAGTGGGAAGGCTCCGGAATCCGCTCCGGTGTTTTGAGCACCGCGGGCAATCTGGTATTCGCCGCCGATCCGGCGAACAACCTGGTAGCGTTGGACGCGAAACTGGGCCGGCCGCTGTGGCACGTCAATCTCGGCAACGCCATGAGCAACGGCCCCATCACCTATGAACTGGACGGTAAGCAGTATCTGGTTGTAGGAGCTGGCGACACCATGTTCGGTTTCGTCATGAACACAAAATAGGGAACAGGCGGATTAACTTACATTCGGCGGTTCGAATACCGCGGATCACCATTCGGGTAATAAGCGATTCCGTTACAACAGCGTGCGTCCGAACCGCATATCCGGCTCTGGGCGGCTTCAGCTTTGACCTGAACCCTGTGCAGCCGACTACGGTCTGATGCTTTCTACGCCGCCATCGGGAAAACTGCGCCGTTTCAATAGCTGATACGTTACCTTGAAAGCATGCCTGATATGTCCGCGGACGAGTTCCGCCGCGCCGGCCACGAAGTGGTCGATTGGATTGCCGATTATCTGGCCGGCATACGCGACTACCCGGTCGTGTCGCGCGTTCAACCGGGAGAGTTGACACAACTGCTCCCCGCTTCCGCCCCCGAACAAGGGGAGGCCATCGACGACATTCTGGCCGACTTCCGCAGCCTGGTGATCCCCGGCGTCACGCATTGGAACCACCCGAGATTCCACGCCTACTTCTCGGTTTCCGCGTCGGCACCCGGCATCCTGGCTGAAATGTTGACCGCAGCATTGAACGTGAACGGCATGATCTGGAAGTCCTGCCCGGTTGCCACCGAACTGGAGCAGGTGACGCTCGGGTGGCTCCGCGAATGGCTGGGCTTGCCGGAAGAATTCTTTGGCATCATCTACGACACGGCATCCATTTCCACCATGCACGCCATCGCCGCGGCGCGCGAATTCATCGACCCGGAAGCCCGCACCCGCGGAAGCCTTCCGAACCTCACCGTCTACACCTCCGAGCAAGCGCACTCTTCGGTGGAGAAAGGCGCAATCGCGCTCGGTATCGGCCAGGACAACGTCCGCAAAATTGCGGTGGACGCCGATTTCCGCATGATTCCCGGCGCACTCGCGCAAGCCATCGAACAGGACATCGCAGCAGGCCGGAAGCCGTGCTGCATCGTGGCTTCGGCG
>JANYCV010000294.1 GCA_025360145.1 Acidobacteriaceae bacterium | reverse complement strand
AGTTTTCCACCGAAATTGCGGTCTTCATACTCTTGGTTATACCAGTTGGCATACTAAGAAACCAGCCCGCGGCCCCGCCGTGCAAAGCTCTACGCCGGATAATGTGCAAAGTGACAAAGAGGCCCCGCGGCGCGGGTTGGTTATCACCGAATACAATTCACAAAGGATTTGGGAGGTCACCTACAGCGTTGTGGACGGATCGCGTCCGGTTTCCAGCAAGGCGCGTGAGGCGGCGTGCGAGTTCTGGTTTAGCTCGGTGGGCCCAAGAACTGAGCCTTTACACATGTGCGCAGACGGCGAAGTCAGCAAGCCGGTTGTACTCGGACAGAACATTTGTATCGATCAGAAATCCGTTCATCCCAGCTCAACGGGACGCGGATAGTCCTGGGATCGCTCGAGATCGAGGTTGGCGCCGGAAAAAGGAGAATTGAGCAGGAGATCGGAAAGGTTGCCGGGCTGTTTGGTGAGAGAGGTTTTCTCCCCGGCAACGAGCATACCCGCTTCCCGCGCGACCAGTTCCTGCAGGTAGTCGTTCAGCGATATGCCCCGCTGATGCGCGAGCGCCATGAGGTTCTTTTCAACTTCCGGGTCCAGGCTTAGAGTGACGGTCATGGCTGCGGATTCTTCTCCTTCTACAGTACCGAATACAAGGATTTTCTGTCATCGTGATGAAGGTTATGCATCATCCGATCCGCGTACCTGGATGAAGACGCCCTTGCCAAGGCTCAGCATGGATTCCGCAACCCTGCCCCAGCCGACAAGCCGGTGCCATTGGGTCCGCTTTTGCCATTCGCCGGTCTGCTTGTCCTTCCACGAGTCGTTGGGCGCCAAGTTCACGACGGTGTAGTTGGTCTTGTTTCTGGTTTGCTTCGCCTGGGCATCGCCGCCGACGAATCCGATAAGGGCGACTTCGTTCGTGCTGAGTTTCATGGTGTTCAATCTCCTTGATTTGCGTTTCGCTCCCGTGTCTCGCGGGGCACAAAAAAGCAAGCGTGGCCGCTCCCAAGGGCAAGAGCTGCATTGTTGGGGGGACCAGAAAAGCGCAGCGGTGCCCTCGAGACCCGGAGGCGAA
This sequence comes from Acidobacteriaceae bacterium, assembly GCA_025360145.1. GTDB lineage: Bacteria > Acidobacteriota > Terriglobia > Bryobacterales > Bryobacteraceae > JANXXV01. Next base: position 3,236 of record JANYCV010000294.1, on the reverse strand, counting down.
ATAGTCACAGGGAGATGAACTGTGTAAAACGATGCCGGACGAAAGGGACCGATCTTGGACGTTCGGCGCGAGTCTAGGAGGAAAGACCAAGGCTTCAGTTCGCACCGTTGGAATTTGGCGAATCTATGGTGGCTCGTGATCCGGGGTGGCGGTGGCCCGGACACCCTGCGGCGTGTTCTTGAGGCTTGGACGATCCTGCGGAACAATGCTTTCACCGCGACGCTGCCATCGTTTGACGGGCCATTCCTAGTTATGCCAATATAGGCATGTACCAGCGCATGAAGGCACTCACGTGGCTCGCCGATTCCCGCTCCAATGTGAAGTTGTTTCCGGCTGGCGTCCAAGATGACATCGGCTATGCGTTATATGCCGCGCAGTTGGGCGAAATGAGCGCAAAAGCCAAACCGTTCCATGGTCTCGGCGGCGGTGTGATGGAAATTGCAGCCAATGATGAAAGCGGAACCTACCGCGCTGTCTATACGGTCTCCATCGGGGACTCGATCTACGTGATCCATGCCTTTCAGAAGAAATCCAAGGCCGGGATCGCGACACCAAAGTTTGAAATGGAACTGGTCCGGCAGCGGCTCAAACAGTTGCGCAGTGAGGTGAAGAATGCTGAAAAGAAAAGCTCTTAAACGAGAACCCAGTACGGGCAACGTATTCGCTGACCTCGGCCTGGCCGATGCAGACGAACATCTGATCAAAGCAGGACTGGTAGTTAAGATCGACCGGATCATCCGGCAACGACAATTGACCCAAGCGGCCACGGCACAGCTGATTGGCGTCGATCAGCCCAAGGTGTCAGCGATGCTAGCGGGTCAGTTCCGAGGTTATTCAGTCGAGCGCCTCATGCGCTTCCTGGTCGCCCTCGGGCACGATGTAGAGATCGTGGTGAAGCCCAGAAAGCGCGGTGTTGCCGAACTTCGCGTCGCGTAGAGGGTTGGTACCCAAAGCTGAATGGGGAAGTGGATTGGCTGATGGTCGACCACATACGGCATAATCGGGAATCGGCTACAATAACCGGCTATATAAGCTGCGGACAGTGCGTACGGATGGAGTGGGCTGATTTGGCGGGTGCTTTGACTGCGCCGCATCAGTCACGCTTAATCGTCTTAACATCTCGCTACAAGACCTGCCAGACATCAGGCAAAACTAAGCTTAAGGGCCCTGCCCCTCGCATCTGTTTTTCGATAGACGATAAAGTATGTTGCCGTCTATGAATTGGAGCCCAGCCTTGCAGTAGGGGACAGGCAGATTCAGGGACGCTAATCTTTTAGATCAGCTCCAGACGGAGTTGCCGCCCCACGGCGACAGCGGCGCGCTGCAACGTGTGGAGCGTCACACTGGTATTCTTCGAATCGAGCAGCCGGTCGAGTGCGCGGCGGCTGGTCTGCATGCGCTCCGCCATGGCCGTTTTGCTGAGATGGTCTTTCTCCATCGCAGCCTTGATCTGATCGGCGAGGATCTGCTTGACCGCCTGTTCCTCACACTCTTCCAGAATGCCTTGCGCCGTCAGAAAATCGTCAAAGGACGAGCCAATCTTCCCTTTCTTTTTCTGTGCCATTTCAGATCACGTCCTTCATTCGTTTGAGCGCTAAGTTTAAGTCCTGCGTGGGGGTCTTCTGCGTTTTCTTGAGGAAGCCATGCAGCAGCACCATGCGCCCTTGGGCCACACAGAAAATCACCCGCCCGATCTTTCCATCCGTCAGGCCGCTACGCACTTCCCACAGGCTGTTACCCAGACTGCGGCAATAAGGCATGCCAATGGGCCAGCCGAACTCGACCTTCTGAATGTCACGCCCGGCCAGCTTCCGATCTTCCGGCGAAAGCTCGAGAATCCAGTCCAGCACCGGCTGATTGCCGCTCGACGTTTCGTAAAAAAAGCCGGCAGCTTCTTTGAGCGGTCGATCATAGTGCAGTGTGCCAACATTGGCACGATCTGTCAAGCTAGACTTTTCGCTGCGCTTCTAAGCCGGGTATCGAAATCGATTTGGCCGGGCAAGTGGGATAACACGGAATGGATGCGATTATGCGCATGTGCACAAAATGCAAATGTTCGAGTTTCGGCCTTTGATTTTTAAGCAAGATAAAATACATTGCCGTCTAACGAACGGAGCCGGGACGCAGGGAACTCGCTTGCAGACCGGTCCAAAACAGTTCGCGCCTTCGGCAAAATGATTGCATGTACTCCATATGGAGTGAATGCTATAGTAACATCGTGGCATGGGAAGTTGAGTTCACCGATGAGTTCGAGGAGTGGTGGCATACTTTGTCCGAATCCGAGCAGGGGAAAGTCGACGCTCGGGTTACGCTCCTTATGGAACGCGGACCCAATCTCGGATTCCCATTCAGTTCACAAGTGCAGACATCCCGCTTTCCGGAAATGCGGGAATTGCGGGCCCAGGCCGGGGGAGACCCATTGCGGATGTTGTATGCTTTCGATCCGCAGCGGACCGCGATCCTGCTGGCCGGAGGTGACAAGACCGGCGATAACCGTTGGTACGAGACCAACGTGCCCATCGCAGACCGGCTGTTTGAGCGCCATCTGCGAACGATTAAAGAACAAGGAGAGGGCTGACCATGGCTAAGAAATTCGAGCAATTGCGTGCCAAGATGTCCCCCAAGGCAAGAGAGGCAAGCGCCGCCGAGCACCGGCGTCTGGTGGAAGAAATGTCACTGCTTCAACTTCGCAAAGCGCGGGAGTTGACTCAAACCAGGCTCGCCGAGGAACTGCATATGGGACAGGGTGATGTGTCGAAACTCGAAAGGCGCACTGACATGTATGTCAGTACGCTCGCCAGCTACCTTCAGGCGGTTGGTGCGGACCTGGAGATTCGCGCGCTTTTCCCGGACGGCCGTACTGTGAAAATTACTCAGTTTTCGGAGTAGTTGTTGCAGGCAAAAGCAGGGCGAAAAGGAAACCCAAATCGCCCCGCCTTTTAAGCACGATAAAGTATGTTGCCGTCTATGAAAGCGCGGGCAGATGAACGGCGAGTTCAAGGCCTTGGGCTTGCCGTGTTGGGTTCAGGTTCCCTGAGAAACTTTGAAGAGGGGAACTCCGGCCCGGCGAGCCGCCTTGCACAAAGCATCGTCCAGGCTGGCAAGGGCCACACCTTCACGAAGAGCTAGATCCAGATATACCGCGTCGTACACAGTTCGGTAGGCGCCTTCAATTGCCCTCAAAGAGGAGTCGAAGCCCCATCAGGACAGAATCGAGCGCTGCAGTTGGAAGCCGC
>JANYCV010000292.1 GCA_025360145.1 Acidobacteriaceae bacterium | reverse complement strand
TAGGCAAGATGGTGAAAATCGGTTTCATCGAGAATGTTTTAACTCCTGAATCCAGCTAATAGCTCCGGCACCCGCTCGGTAGCCGGTCCCCCTGGACGGCGCGGGACGCCTTCGTCCCGCTGCCCGAAGCGCGTGCAAGTGCGCCAGCCCCACGAAAAACTGCCAGTCCGTGCCCACCTCAGTCAAACAAATACCCAGCTTTCCCTATTCTGAGGTTCATAAGGTTCACGCTAAGACTGCTGAGCATTTCAAAAAGGCGGCGGCAATCCTGTTGGATCCGTGGCAACCGAAACCGAAAGATACATGCGTCCGGGATCGTTTGCTCTCCTGGGGCCGCGTGCTGGTCGCGATCGGCCCCGGAACAGTTGCGCGCTCCGCGGCGGTAGCGCGATCAACCGCCGATGCTGGTCGGTTTATATCCGCCCCGTGACCGGTCATATAGCCAGATCGCTCCGAAGACAGCCAACAACACAGCCGGCAATATCGCTACATAGCGGAACGAAGTCTGCGAAGCAATCGTCAGTACACGATTCAGCTCCTCGCCAGTCAATCGCCCGAAAGCTTCCTCGCCCCCGGCAGCGGCAATCTTCGCGTTATCGAAAATCTTCCCCATTAACGGCAACACAAAATAGATAGACAACGTTCCAGCCGTCCCCATCAATCCCATCAACAGCGCGCCGCCCCTGGGGAACCGCTCGGAAGCAGCAGCCAGCATCGTCGGCCACATGTAGCAAACGCCCGTTCCCCAAACCGTAGCCGCAAGCAATCCGGTCAGCGGCGAATTGGCGACGCTCAACAATAGCAACCCGGCCGAAGCCAGCAGGGACGAAGTCCAAAGCAATCCGACCGGTGACAGCCTATGCACCATCGGGCCCGCAAAGTGGCGCATCACAAACATCAGACCGCTGACATAAATCAGCAGCCAGATGCCTTGCATGCCGACCGTCCGCGTCAGCGCCAAATCCACCCACTGCCCGGGCGCAAGCTCGGAAGCCGCCGTAAGAAACATGGCAAGGAACCAGACGATGAAGAACGGCTTGCTCACTTCCTTGAAGGTATCGCTCGTAGGAATACCGGACGCCACGCGCTCGGTAGGCGGAAACTTCGCGAACAAACACATCACCCCGAACGCCGCCGCCGGAATCAACACCATGGAGAACTTCACCTGCCAGTTCATGTTGAGCTGCCCGATGAAGAGTCCGATCAAGCTGCCGAAAATGATTCCGGCCGGCCACCAGGCATGCAGGATATTCAATCGCGCCGTCTTCTCTTCCGGATAGAGCGTCGTAGTCAATGGATTAATCACGGTTTCCACCAGACCCTGTCCAATACCAATCACCACCATCCCGGCCCAGATCACGTTGTAGGTCGCCGCCCCGGATGCAATGCTGCCCGCGAACACCACCACCAGAGTCCCCGCGATGAAACAAAAACTCGAAAGCGTCAACAGCCGTCCCATGCCAATGTAGTCCAGCAGCGGACTGCCGATCGCGATGGTGAATGCGAAGCCGAGAAACGCCACGCCCAGCACTGCGCCAAGCATCTCCGCCGACCGCAGCTTGTCGATTGGATCGAAGAATGTGGTTTGCAGATCGCGCCCGATGCTTCCGCGCAGGCCGAAACTGACTCCGGCGGTGACAAGGGCGATGACACTCAGGATGAACAGCTTCTTTTTATCGAAGGCCGCGTGCCGGTCGATGGGGACTGTCTTAATAGATGATGCGCTCATGATGGTCTCCGTATCGTATCGAATATCGGCGAACGCTGCACTGCGCAGGGTTCACGCCTTCCACCGCACCCCAACGCCCAGCGTCTTCTTCGCGTATGCAAAACCGCGCTCCAGGTCCACTCGCTGCTGCTCGCGCAGCGCGGCCTCGTACTCAGGCGGCTGCCTGCCCTCGTCTTCCACAACCATCGTGGTCATCAGCGGACGGCCGCTCTTTGCCAGCGCAACGAAGCGCGCGAACCCGGCGGCATTCGCCTTTGGAAACGCCTTCCAGAACTCCGGCTCAAGATATGAGATCACTCGTGGAGGACGTCCCGTGATGTTCTCCAGTTGCATCGTGGAATTCGGACACAGCTCCCGGAAGCGAGCGGCAAATCGGCGGAAGTCGATGGTTCCCTCACCCAACGCCACCCACTGCGCGGCGGCCCCTCTCGGATGCTCAAACAAAATTGAATCCCGGATGTGCGTGGTAACCGTGTAGGGGCCCAAGACTTCAAGCGTCGTCATCGGGTCTTCCGCCACCCACATCGGGTTCCCGGTATCCAGGCACGCTGCCGTGTAATCTTTACCAGCCTCTTCAATCAAAGCCTTCAGTTCGCCGGCCTGCATGTCGCCCGAGTGATTCTCCACCGCGATCTTTACACCCGCATCCAACGCCCGGGAGCGCACAGCCTGCAACGCCTTCACAGTATTTTCGATATGCGACTCAATCGGCGCCGGCCCCAACCGGTCCGCCGAGCTGCCCATGAAGCATCGCATCGATGTCGCGCCCACCGCCTTTGCCACTCCGATGCCCTTCAATAGATAAGCAACCGGCGTTCCCTCCTTCGCATTCCAGCTCTTCGTCGAATCGCAGATGCAACCGATGCCTCCTTCCAGCACGATGCCGGCCGCCGAAGCGTGGTCTTTCACTTTCTGCAAATACGACGGATCCAGACTTTCAAAGTCGTCGAGGCTGGACAGTTGAATGGAATCGAGCTTCAGATTCGCCGCGTAATCGATGAACTGAATCGCCTTCCACTTCCATGCGCGAAGCGAATACGTATCGAAGCCGAGACGGATGCCCGCCGGTGTTTGCGATCGAACCTTCTGTACGAAAGCAACATGCGTTGCGGCAACCGCCGCGGCTGCGTGCAGTGTGGTCTTCAGGAAAGTTCGTCGTCGCATTGTGTGGCTCCCGCCTCTACAATAGCCTTTCCATCACCAACAACAGAACCATTCCTCTTTGTTTCGGCTCTTTGTGCCGCTGGAAAAGCGTGTTTGGACCAATAAAAACGGCTCCGATCTCTCGGAGCCGTGAGGGAACTTGTATGCTGTGGCCCCTTGCGGGACGCGTCGTCAGCTACTTTTTTTTCTTAGCTGGGGCCTTCTTGGCCGGCGCTTTCTTAACAGCTTTCTTGGTTGCGTTCTTCATTGAGTGATTCTCCCTAACATCTAAATTTGCGATCAAAAAAGATCGCAGTGTGATCCATATATAAGGTGAGACGAAAATAAAGTCAAGAGAAAAATGCATGCAATGTTCTCTTCGATGGGAGTTCACTGTTGATCCCGTCAAAAAAACGTTTCACTTGTAAATTGTTTCGTCTCGAAAGCTTCACTTTTCTTGTTGCCGCCGTGGCCGCGATCAGGGTAGCATCACGAATGATGAAGGTTGTTCGCATCTCTCGCACGGTTCTGATTTTCGCAGCCCTCGTCTGCTTTTTTTCTGCATGCGGACCGAAGAAAAAGATAAAAACGGCAAAGCCCGCCCCCATCGGATCCAGAGAGAGCGGCATAGCCAGTTGGTATGGAGATCCTTATCACGGACGGCACGCCGCGAACGGCGAGATCTACGACATGGATAAATTGACCGCCGCCCATCGCACTCTTCCGTTCGGGACATGGGTGCGCGTGAAGAATCTCTCGAACGATAGAACTGTGGATGTCCGCATTCAGGATCGCGGTCCATTCGTCCACCATCGCATCATCGATCTTTCTCGCGCAGCAGCAAGAGAGATTGAGCTCATCGGACCTGGCACTGCAAAGGTGCGCCTAACCGTGATCCCGCCACCGGCCGTTCGCGTATCTGCAGCGGCGGCGCCAGTCGAGATCGCCCCGCCTTCTCCGGCCGCCGCGAAAACGGATCTGTTCGCAGTTCAGATCGGCGCGTTCCAAGATCGCACCAAGGCCGAATCGCTTGCCGTAAGCATGAAGGAACTCTACGGCGCGGCGCGAATCGTAATACGCGAAGGGAGAACGCGGATCTACCGCGTGCTGGTGGGGGAAGAAGATTCCAACGAAAAAGCCAACGCACTCGCCGAGCGCCTGCACCTTGCCGGCACAGAGGGATTCGTGGTTCGGCTCGACCAGCCCGCCGATCCGGAGCCCGGGCCGTAGGCTAAATAGCCGGAGACTTTTCAAACGCCGCCGCCACTTACTCCTAGAATGACTGGTGAGGCTATCGAATTCCCGCGGGCGCTAATTGGCAACTGTCCGCGCATGCGGCAGGTACACCGGCAGATAGAGAAGTTGGGCCGCACCCGTTGGCCGGTCTTGATTCTTGGCGAAACCGGCACCGGTAAAGAAGTGGTAGCCCGATCCATCCACGCCGTCAACAACAGCGGCCCCTTCGTCACTATCGATTGTTCCGCGCTAGTCGGACCATTGATGGAGAGCGATTTGTTCGGCCATGCCAAGGGCTCATTCACCGGCGCGGCCGCCGCCAAGCTTGGCATGATCGAGATGGCCAACGGCGGCACCGTGTTCCTCGATGAGATTGGCGAGTTGCCGCTCGACATGCAAGTCAAGCTTCTCCGTGTCCTGCAGGAGAAAGAGTTCCGGCCCGTCGGCGGCCTCAGCACCAGGAAATCCGACTTTCGCGTCATCGCGGCCACCAACCGCGACCTTGCCACCGAAGTAGAGCGCGGCGCATTCCGCCGCGATCTCTTCTATCGCCTGAATGTCGTCACCATCCGCCTGGTTCCACTGCGCGATCGAAAGGACGACATTCCCGTACTCATTGAACATTTCCTGGACCGCTACGGTAAGAACCATTCGCTCACGCAGGAAATCATCGATGCCATGTCGGCATACGATTGGCCGGGCAACGTGAGAGAGCTGGAAAATTCCATGCAGCACATGGTCGCCATCAACTCCGGTCCGCTGCTGCACGTTCCCGATCTGCCCTCCGCCATTCAGAACTTCACCATGGCGCATAAGTCGCAGTTCCGCTCCCTGTCCGTATCGGCGCAGCAATCTGTGGTTGCCATGCCAAGCCCCATGTCTGACACACAGTTCGCCGGACATCACATTCTTCCGCTGCTGGAGGTGGAGCGCAGAGCGATCCTCGAAGCCCTGCGTTACACCAAGGGCGACCGCGCGACGGCAGCAATTATGTTGGGTATCGGACGCACCACGCTCTATAGAAAATTGAAAGAGTACCAACCCGGGGACGGATAACCGCACTGCCGCGGCATCATGCGAAGCTGATCGTGCAAAAATGGTTGCTTGCCAATTGCACTTGACGCAACCTACAGCATTGGGGAAGAACCCTCAGGCGTGGGCGTCTACTCCCATGAGATACTAACCGGCCTCGCGACTGCCCATCCGAAGACTGCGTTCCTCTACTGCTACCGTCCAAAGCAGTACGTCCGGTCGTTCGGTGCGCGCCTGTTCCGAAACTGTAGCCGGTTTCTCCTGCACGATGAATTCCGCGTTCCTCGCGCCGAATTGTTTCACGGCCTCAACCAGCGGATGCCGGTGAAACGGATCAAGCATCGCGTTTGCACGTTTCACGATCTGTTCGTGTTGACGCAGAATTACTCCACTCCGGAATTTCGCAAGCTGTTCACCATGCGCTCCAGGCGGGCGGCGGAGCGTTGCGACGTGATCGTCGCGGTTTCCCAGTTCACTGCCGATCAGGTGGAAGAGCATTTGAAGGTGGACAGAAGCCGGATCAGAGTGATCCACCACGGCGTGAGAGAAGCACTCGACCGCACCACGCTCCCGCGTGAGAATCTGATCCTTCACGTAGGCGCAATTCAGGAACGGAAAAACATCGCACGTCTGGTAGAAGCGTTCGAAACCGTACCGAAGGATTGGAAGCTGGTGCTCGCCGGATCGTTGTCGGGTTTCGGAGCCGAAAAAATCCTGGAGCGCATTGAGAACAGCCCCGCGCGGGACCGCATCCAAATTACCGGCTACCTCTCAGCACCTGCACTCGACCGCTTCTTCGCGCGCTCCCGCATCTTCGCGTTTCCTTCTCTGGACGAAGGATTCGGAATGCCGGTCCTTGAAGCGATGATGCGGGGCGTACCCGTCATCACCTCAAACCGGTCCGCTCTTCCCGAAGTCGCCGGCGATGCAGCGCTGCAAATCGATCCGGACGATACGGAAGCTCTCGCTGGCGCAATTCACCGCTTGATCGGCGATGCCGCGTTGAGTACGGAACTGATTGCAGCGGGAAAAGAAAGAGCGGCAAAGTTCACTTGGCGATCCGCAGTGAACAAGACTTGGGGGCTTTACCGCGAACTGGTAGGGCCAGGCTTGACGCCTTAACGAACTTCTTCGTCGATAGCAATTTTTAGTGCGCGAAGGAACTTATGGTCTTGCGACGTCCACTTGAGCTTCCCGGTTGATTCGAATTTACGGAGCGTGGGACCTTCCGTCTCCATTTCCAGCTCCGGGCCGTCCTCTCCATCCGCTTCATTCTCATCGCGTTTATTGAAACCGATCGTCGCTTCTAATACCAAGAAGACGTCGTAACCGGCCCGTTTGATCTCGCCAATCGCAGCCGCGATCCGGTCGGAATCAGACAGAGATTCGTTGATAGCGTTGCCGAGTTCCTGCATCAATTGCTTGAGTCGATCGTCCACTCTTTCCGCCGCTCCCAGGCACCTTCAGAATAACACCCAACTGGTTAGATGTCGCGGCGCGCCTAACGTCGCGGACAATTCACCTGTCTCTCTAATTATTCATATCGGTGCCCCGTTCGGCGAGCTATAGACGACAGGGGTAATCTGAGTGCTCTGTTACCATAAAGATGGGTTCCGCCAATGCCTTCTATCGGTAAGAAATTCATCCAGCACGTGGTTCCCGGAGTCATCAAGCCGGTGCGCATCTTGTGGAATGAGTTCATTGCATTCCTTTTCTTTGCCCTTGCCGCACTTGCGATTCCGTCCGCGTATCGGCACATTAAGAACTTTGAAGGCGATCCACAAAGTTTCTTCCGCATCCTTCTCAGTTGCGGATTCGCACTCATCATGTTTGTCTTCGGAGTCTTTTCTTATATCCACGCACGAAAGATTTCCCGGTCATGACGGGCCAGCCGGAAAGGCCCGGCGAATTTCCATTCACCCGCGGAATTTACCCGGAGATGTATCGCAGCAGACCGTGGACCATGCGCCAATACGCCGGCTTCGGAACCGCCGAAGAGAGCAACCGGCGCTATCGATATCTGCTTTCCCAGGGAATCACCGGCCTGTCGGTCGCCTTCGACCTTCCTACCCAGATGGGCCTCGATTCCGACCATCCGCTCGCCGCGGGCGAAGTAGGCCGCACCGGCGTGGCCATCGGTTCGCTCCCCGATATGGAACGGCTCTTCGCCGGCATCGAGTTGCAGGGCATCACCACCTCGATGACCATCAACTCCACCGCATCCATTCTGCTCGCACTATATATGTTAGTGGCGCGCAACCAGAATGCCGATCTGCGCCGCATCTCCGGCACCATCCAGAACGACATTCTGAAGGAGTACATCGCCCGAGGGACCTATATATATCCTCCAAGGCCCGCCATGCGGATCATCACCGATCTGTTCTCGTGGGCCGGTCGCGAACTCCCCTCCTGGAACACCATTTCCATCAGCGGCTATCACATTCGGGAAGCCGGATCCACCGCCGCGCAGGAGGTCGCCTTCACCCTGGCCAATGCGGTAGCGTACATCGAGGCTGCGGTGGCGGCTGGGCTCGATGTCGACGCCTTCGCTCCCCGCATCTCGTTCTTTTTCAACGCTCACAACAATTTCCTGGAGGAGATCGCCAAATTCCGCGCGGCCAGACGGCTGTACGCCCGCATCATGCGGGACCGGTTCCACGCCAAAGATCCCCGCTCCATGATGCTGCGGTTCCACGCGCAGACCGCCGGGTCCACGCTAACCGCGCAGCAGCCTGATAACAACGTTGTCCGGGTCGCTATGCAGGCTCTCTCCGCGGTGCTTGGAGGCGCGCAGTCGCTGCACACGAACGGACGCGATGAAGCGCTGTCACTCCCGACGGAAGAATCGGCTCGTCTCGCGCTAAGAACCCAGCAAATCATCGCCAACGAGAGCGGCGTCACCAGCACCGCCGATCCGCTTGGCGGCAGCAAACACATCGAACGGCTGACCGATTCCATTGAAGCAGAAGCGGTAAACTATCTGGAAAAGATTGATTCCATGGGCGGAACTCTCATCGCTATTGAGAAGGGATACATCCAGAGGGAAATCCAGAACGCCGCCTACGACTTCCAACGTTCGGTCGACAGGGAGCAAACCATCGTGGTTGGTGTAAACCGGTTCCGGCAGGCCGAAACAGCATCGTTCCCGGCATTCCGCCTCGATCCAAACCTCGAAAGCCAGCAGATCGAACGTCTGCGCAACGTTCGCGCCGGGCGCAGTGCAAGCACCGTGGAAACGGAATTGGCCGAGCTAGAGCAAGCCGCTAGAACGCCGGATAACCTGATGCCCCATATCGTGGCGTGTGCGGCGGCCTCGGCGACGGTCGGAGAAATCGCCGGCCGCCTTCGGAATGTATTTGGCGAGTATAGGGAATCGCTGGCTTAAAGCCGGGGGTAGTTTGATTTCTTCGTCAGGTGATCGCGTCGGGCGATGAGCAAACAGAATCGCGTTTGTCATTCCTGAGTTTAGCCAACTCCCGGACTGAACGTCGAACGCGCCGAGAAGTCTCCAAGCATTGCGAATTCAGACAGATGATCGATCTTCGCAATGATCCCATTGGACCCGTTACTTAATTCACAACAAAACTGTTGCACATCACTTCTGTTGTGCTATATATTTATTGTATGGATCACGTCGGCATTCCAGGAAGCATGGGCCGTTTGGCCGAGGGCGCGGCCTTCTTTGATCGAGAAGAGGTTCTCAAACGAGCGTGGTTTCTCCTCGAAACATCCAACCTCCTCCTCCTTGCGCCGCGGCGAGTTGGAAAAAGTTCTCTCCTGAATCGCATGAGGGCCGACAGCACAGCGAAAGGCTACAAAACCCTATACCTCTCGGTGCCCGACGCGGAGGACGAACTGGATTTCATGAAACGGTTGATCAGAGCCTTTCGCGAGGCTGATTGGTCCTCGGGAGGATGGATCGACGCGTTCAAGAATAAACTTCCAGATGATTTGGAGCTGGTCCTCAAAACGAGCTTGTTCGAACTCAGAGCGAAAAACTTCGACTGGCGGCGTCCAGCGGAAGAAATGGAGAAGCTACTCAAGGGTGCCGACGCACAGACAATTCTATTGATCGACGAATTGCCGCTGTTGATCGGCAGCATCGTCCATCAAGATCCAGCCGGGACCAGAGCCGAGCGGTTCCTTCTCTGGCTCAAACGACTGAGGGAGCAGTACCAGCCGCGCTGGTTCTTTGCCGGATCGATCGGCTTGGATTCCGTGGCACGAAAGCTGCGGCTCTCGGGCACGATTCATGATCTTCAGCCCATTGAATTGGGCGCATTCAGCGAGCAGAAAGCCCGTGAATATCTTGTAGGGCGCGGAAAGTATTACGGTTGGCAACTGTCGCAGGAGACCCTTGACGCAATCCTCACGGCAGTCGAATGGCCCATCCCTTTTCACCTTAACCTCATTCTCGAGGAGCTTCGTGGAATCGTACCTGAGGATCACGGCAAACCGTCCCCAGCCCTAGTTGAAGTAGCCATTACTCGTCTGATGGCACACGGGCGCACTCACTTTTATCATTGGGACGAGCGGTTGGAAAAACTACTCGGTGCTCGTTTCGCACAGCATTGCGAAACCATCCTCAGCCTGGCTTGCCGGGAAGCCAACGGAGTGCAGATCACAACTATCGACCTACGGCTGAGCCAAGAAATAAGCAGTCAGGTGGAACGCTCTCAGTTCTTGCACCAGTCATTGGACTTGTTAACCGGCGACGGATATCTTATCCGGCAGGAGGGCTCAGTCCGTTTCCGATCAGCATTGCTGCGCCGGTACTGGCGAGAGGTGCAAGGATGAGTGGGCCGCGTCGCTTCTCTTTCGGCGGTGTGCCGGTTTATAACCCACAGTCCCTCAGCAAGGAAGAGGCAATAGCGCAGTTTCATGCGCGTCAGGGAGTTTACCAAAGCCTCCTCGAGGTGCTCGGCGACGAGCAACCCTCCCACGTTCTGATTATCGGCACGCGGGGAATGGGTAAGACGACTCTGCTGCAACGCGTGCGCTATGGTGTGGAGGATTCATGCCAATTAAGAAGCCGATACGTCGTCCTCTCCTTTCGGGAGGAACAATATAACGTCAACCGTCTACATCATTTCTTTCTCAATGTCGTCGATGCTCTGGCCGATGCCATGGAGGAGACCGGCAACCAGCGGATGTTGGCCCGAGTGGAAGCGTATGCCGCGAAGATCAATCGACTCACGGGAGCGGAAATCGAAGAGGACGTCCCCAAGTTCCTCGCAGCGATCACGCGGGAGTTGCAACGAAACCTGCTGCTGTTGGTGGACAACGCTGATCGATTGTTCGAGACGATAGAAAATCCGGGGCAATGGCGGATGCGCGAGTTGCTCTCAAATCGCCGTGATTTGACCTTTTTCGGTGCAACGACGCAGGCGAGTGAGGGCATTTATGGCCCAGATCGCGCCTTTTTTGAGTTCTTCAAAATCCTGCGCCTCGAACCCTTGAGTCTTGAAGAAGTACGAACATTGCTGTTGCAGTTCAGCGAGGCGGTGGAGGAAAACGAGGATCAACGCGGAACCGCAAAGCGCCGGGTCGAG
>JANYCV010000619.1 GCA_025360145.1 Acidobacteriaceae bacterium | reverse complement strand
TACGGCGCTTGTGCAACAGAAAAAGCTGGCCGTGAATGCTTTTGGCGGTCCTGGATTTCCTGGCGAGAAGTATCCCAACCTATTCCTGTTCGGCGCTTTTACCGCACCCGGCAAAACGAATGAAGAACTGGAAAAGGCAATGCTTGCGGAGATTGAACGGCTCAAGACCGAACCGGTGACGAAGGAAGAGTTGGACGGAGTGAAAACCCGCTTTCGGGCGGGCCTCATCAAGCAGTTTAACGATAACACCCAGATGGCTGGACAACTTGCCGAATGGCAGGCCCTCACCGGGAACTGGAAGAACCTTTTCCTCTATTTGCAAAAGCTAGAGAAGGTGACGCCCGATGATATTCAACGGGTAGCAAAGGCCACGTTCACCCCTGGAAACCGGACTATTGCCGTAATTGAACCAATTGAAACCGCGGAGGCAAAATGACTACCACTCGACTTCTTTCGGCGCTGTTGAGCAACGTGACGATCAACGTGTTGATCACCGCGGCCGCCGGTTATGCGCAGAACACGCCTGCGGTTAGCTATAAAGACATCAAGTACCCAGCGCTCCGCAGCGTGAAGGTTCCGCAGCCCGCCCGCATTGAGATGTCGAACGGCATCACGCGATTTCTGCTGGAGGATCACGAGTTGCCCGCAATCGGGATGGACGCCATGATCCGCACCGGCGGTCGATATGTGCCGGCGGACAAGGCGGGGCTCGGCTTTCTCACCGGCCGTGTGATGCGCACGGGGGGGACTGCTACGCGCAGCGGCGACGACCTGGACAAGCTGCTGGACCGGCTTGGCGCGTCGGTGGAGACAGGGATTGAGACTGACGCCGGCAATGCCTTTGTGTCGGTGTTGAAAGAGGACATCGACAAAGCTCTGCCCATCCTTTCCGATATTCTGCGCAACCCGGCGTTCCCCCAGGAAAAGGTGGATCTCGGGAAAACTGAACTTCGCGATGCGATAGCGCGGCGGAATGAAAGCAGCCACGCCATCATGCAACGGGAGTTCGCCCGGCTGATCTACGGCCCTGACAGCCCCTATTCCAGGCTTCCGCAGTACGACACGGTGACCTCCATCACGCGCGGCGATCTGGTAGCGTTCCACAAACAGTACTATCAACCGGAGAACGTGATTATTGGTGTGTGGGGCGATTTCAACACCGCCGAGATGCGCGCGAAGGTGGAAAAGGAGTTTGGATCCTGGCCGCGCGGCGGCCGTCCGAAACCGCAGGTTCCCGAGGTGGATCCGGCTGCTAAAACGAGGGCAGGCGTTTATATAGTTAACAAGGAAGATATCAATCAGTCGGAGATCCAGATCGGTTCACTCGGCGGGAAACGCAGCGATCCGGAATACTACGCCAACGTGGTCCTGGCGACGGCACTTGGCGGGGGCTTCGGTTCGCGGCTGGTGAACCGGGTGCGAAGTAACGAGGGGCTGGCCTACTCGACATTCGCGGCCTGGGGCGCGCAGTACGATCATCCGGGCCTGTACTTTGCCTCGGCGGGAACCAAGTCGCAAACCACGATGAAGGCGCTGGATCTGATCAAGCAGGAACTGGAGAAAATCGGCCAGAGCGAGCTGACCGATAAGGAATTCCAGCTCGCGAAGGACTCCATCTTGAAAGGCACCGCGTTCGATTTCGATTCCACGAGCAAGATTGTGCTGCGACTGATGAACTACGAATACAGCGGATATCCCAGCGACTATCTGCAGCGGTTCAACGAGAACATCAATAAGGTGACCAAGGCCGACGCGCTGCGAGTCGCCAGGCAGTATTGGAATCCCGCGAATCTGGCGGTGCTGATTGTAGGCAAGGCGGCCGATTTCGATCAGCCCGCGACGCCGCTGGGAAAGATGACAAGCATCGACATCACGATTCCGAAACCGAAAGCTAGCGCGGTAGCCGGTGCCACTCCGGAATCTCTGGCCAAGGGCAAACAGTTGCTGGCGAATGTCCGCGAGGCGATGGGCGGAGACAAGCTGGCATCGGTAAACAGCGTGGTCAGCAAGGCCAATTTCACGGTCACCACGCCGCAGGGAGAGATGAGCCTGAAGACGGAGACCACCCGGAAAGCGGGAAAGTCCCTACAGAAGATGGTCACGCCGATGGGCGAGATTATCCAGGGGTTTGACGGGGAGAAGGTCTGGATGAAGGCGGGCGGCAATGTGCAGGATGCTCCCGCGGAGGGCGTGGCGGCGGCGAAGGACGAAGCCTTCCGCGAGACGATCGGGCTGCTGGCTGCGTCCGCGAATCTTACGGTACAGGCGCTTGGTGAATCGAAGCTTGGAGGGAAGACGGTGGAGGGATTGTTGATCAGCGATCCAGCCGCGAAGAGGCAGGTTAAGCTTTTGATCGATCCGGCGACGAGCCTGGTTGCGGGGAGAGTATACAATGGTGCGCTGTTCGGCCCGCCTGGGGAAGTGGAGGAGATCTATCTCGACTATAAGGATGTGAATGGCGTGAAGTTTCCGAGCCATTCGGTGTTGTCTCAGAACGGAGCTAAGCGAGCTGAGTTGAAGATAGAGGATATTGTGGTCAACGCGAGTGTACCAGACAGCGCTTTTGTCCGGCCATAGGTGGCGCGGGGCAGTTGTTTGGGCCTTGTCAAGTTTATCGGCATTTGTCGTCGTTAGTAGAGCCGGACGAGGGCGTCCGGCGCGGTCCTGGGGGACCGCCCCACCGCCTATGGTCAAGGGTTGTGTAGGTTAGGTGAGGGTTGGGTGAGGGTTGTGTCGTTGGGTGAGGGTTGTGTCGTTGGGTGAGGGTTGTGTGGTTGGGTGAGGGTTGTGTGGTTGGGTGAGAGTTGTGTGGTTGGGTGAGAGTTGTGTGGTTGGGTGAGAGTTGT
>JANYCV010000282.1 GCA_025360145.1 Acidobacteriaceae bacterium | reverse complement strand
TGTTTTCCCGGACTCTCCACTTCAAATAGGACGGTCTGGTACTTCGATGGTCCCCGCTTTCCCAGGTAGGTCATCTTCGCCCCGTCCTCGATCAACTGCGGAATCAGCCAGTCGAGCTCAAATGACGAGTAACCATAAAGTAGAAATTTCGGATGGGCGGCGAGAAAAGACTTGTAATCCTCCAGGTGCCCGCGGATCGGAAACCACCGCCGAGACACCAGAAACCCCTTATCGAAAACATCGGAACCGGTCTTCTTCCGGGCAATCTCTTCATCCATCAGATAAGACAGCCGACTTGCCACCGCCGGCGGAGCGTAGTGGTCCATCTCCAGAAACAACAGACCGCTGGATATCACGACCGGCAGTTCCGGGCGAAGCCGTTCAAACGGCACCTTTCCCAGCAGCGCCTCTTCCTGTGGGGCGGCAAAAAGCCCTGCTGCCCACGCAGCCGTACTGAACACGAACCATCCGGCCAATAGCAGCACAAGCGCCGCCCCCACCGCCTTGGACCGCCCCGTCAAAGCACTGGGGCCCGCCGAAACCAGGATGACGACCCCGATCACCGCTCCCAGCCCATAGCGCAGCATAAAAATGTGGGAAACGAAGACACCCAGCAAAATGGCAAGCACCGGCACCAGTAGGAACCCAAACACAGCAGCCAGTTCATGAGGTGGCAACACCTCTCGCCACTGTGCACGGCGGGTTCGGTCTGCCGCAAACGCCACCATCACCGCGCCGCCAAACAGCGGCCACAGCGCGGTGGAAAGCAGGAAATCGTAGAACTTCGAAAACGAATAGAGATCGGGCCGGAACACGGAATTATCCACCGCAAACGGCTTCACCGCCGCCAGAAGCGGCAGATAACTGATAATGGCAAACAATGGAATAACCAAACAAAGCCAAAGCACCCAGTCAATTTTCCGGCGGTTGTAGTCCCGCACTAACGCGCCAAGCCCGAACGGAACCAGCATCAGCACCGCGTAGCAGTGCGTCAGCAGCGCTCCGGTCAGGGACAAAGTCATCAGCACTAGCCATCCGGTGCGCCGCGCACGGTCGTTGGCACGCTGCCACGCCACCAGCGCCACCCCAGAAAAGCCGAGCATCATGCCGTACGCCCTGGCCTCGGTGGCATAGACGAACGCCCCAGTTACCATGGGAAGCAGCATCGCGGCAAAGCCGTAGCTGGTCCCCGCGCGCCGCGAGACGAACACGTACAGCCCGCTACACAGCACGAAAAACCCGAGTATCGCGGGAACCCGCACCGCATACTCTCCGGTGCCAAATGCGGCGATAGCCGCCCTGGTAGCCGCATAAAGCAGCGGTGGGTTGAAGTCAGCGCCTTCCATCAGGGCCTTCCACAAAGTGCCCATCCCCGGCAATCGCGCCAGGTAGAAAGTGGCCAGCTCATCGAACCTGAACTGGCGCACCGCATACAGCGCAGTGGCGATCAGATACAGCAAGCCGATCAAGACGAACCAGACCAGCCGGTTCTTTTCCTGGTCGTTCGCCACTCTGCGTAAGATGTCACGCGCCGCCTCAATGGGTCTCATGGCTGCTAAACTATCAGCAGTTTCGCCGGAAAACGTTAGTTTTGAGCGATCCATCGAAGCGGTAATGATAAGTAAAAGATAGGTTCATTCTTGCCGGTAAACTGTCGACGGGAGTTTTCGGGGAGCGGCCCTCGGCAGTCACAATCAACTTGCCCGCCTCGATAATCCAGGTTTTGCCCGCTGTGGCGATGCAGGAATTGGTACAGGGTCAGTTTGAATCTGCCCCGCCACGTTGACGTGAGCTTTCGCCATTGCAAGAATCTACTCAACCGCACACGGCTTCACGAAAATTCTATCGGGGGGCACCAAACACCCGCTGAACAGCGTTCCAAAGATAAGGCTTTAATCCAGGCATGTGCCAGAGCGAACTACTGGATCAATCGGCACTCCGGCACGCCTACATTAGGGTTAAATCGCGTCCCCCTGCTCTTCCCCCAGCTTCACATTCAACTTAATATTCCGCCCCGCGCGAAACACCGTCAGTTCCACCGTATCCCCCGGCCGCTTCTTGTTAATAGTCCGCGAAATGGCATCCGGCCGGTCCGCCGCGCGCCCGTCGATCGCCACAATCAGATCCCCGCCCACGCCGACCTCGTTATTCCCGATAATCACCACCTGCCGCGGCCCCTTCAGCCCAGCCGACGCAGCCGCCGGTCCCCGCTCCACTTCCTGCACCAGCAATCCGCCCGTCGCCGGCAGATCCAGCGCCTCGGCCAAATCCCCGGCCACGAATACCACCGACACCCCAAGCCGCGGCCGCTTGAAGTTCTTTCCAGCCTGGTAGCCCTCAAGCAGCGCCTTTGCCCGGTTAATCGGCATCGCAAATCCGATTCCAATGTTCCCGCTCGGCCCGTAGATCGCCGTGTTGATGCCGATCACATTGCCGAACGAATCCAGCAGCGGGCCACCGCTGTTGCCCGGATTGATCGCCGCGTCGGTCTGAATCATCCCTTCCAATTCCTGATTCTTTTCATCGCGAATCGTCCGGCCCAGGGAACTGATGATTCCGGTAGTCAGCGTGCCTTCCAAGCCAAACGGATTCCCGATCGCCAGCACTTTCTGCCCCACCTGCACACCGTCGGAATCGCCCAACCGCAGCACCGGCAGCTTCTTCTTCGGGACAATCTGAATCAGCCCCAGATCGTTCTGCGGATCGCGCTCCAGAATCTTCGCTTCATAAATCTCATGGTTCGCGAGAGTCACTTGAATCTTTCCCTGCCCTTGCAAAACATGGCTATTGGTCAGGATTCGGCCCCGTTCGTCAATGATAAATCCGCTGCCCACGTCCTTGGTCGGATAGACCTCCATGAACCAGTTGCGCCGGTACACCGTGCTGGTGATATTCACCGTTGCCAAGCGCGCCGATTTGTAGATGTCGATATTGTTGGTTTCATCCGGCCCAAGGCCGGCCGTATGGGCAGTGTCCGGACCGGTCCACGTCTTACTCACCGCTCCAATGGGCCGGAAAATCTGCGACAATCTACTGTTCGGTCGGGAGGTGGCGACGGTGAATATCACCAGCACGGTGTACCGGCGCAACTGGTTCATGGAGGTTTATCCGACCAAGGATGTGGGCAGCGGATTTATCATTGACGAACGGGGCCGAATCCTTACCAATAGCCATGTTTTGCAAGGGCAGGGAAAGATTCAGGTGACTCTCGCGAACCATGAGATTTATGATGCGAAGATTCTGGAGCGAGATCCGCAGAACGATCTGGGGCTGATTCAGATCATCCCGAAGAAGAAGCTGCCGGTGATGCGGTTGGGCGATTCCGATGCGGTGCAGGTGGGGCAGAAAGTGCTGGCGATCGGGAATCCGTTTGGCTTGGAAGGCACGCTG
>JANYCV010000492.1 GCA_025360145.1 Acidobacteriaceae bacterium | reverse complement strand
CGGTGAATAGCGAAGTAGTCAGGGCCGCGGCGCCAGCGGCTTTGAAAAAATCTCTGCGATCGGTTTCCATGAATTATCCTTTGACCACTACGTTCACAAGCCTGTCCGGCACAACAACGATTTTCACAATCTGCTTCCCGTCCAGGAACGGAAGCATTTTATCATTACCGATTGCGAGTCTTTCCAGTTCCTCTTTCGCCGTGCCGAAGGCAACGGTTATTTTGCTCCGCACTTTTCCGTTCACCTGCAGCACAACTTCCGCGCCTTCTTCGCGGGCCAGATCTTCATTGAACGCCGGCCACGGCTGCTTGAAGACGGGCCCTGTGCGGCCCATCTCCTCCCACATCTCTTCGGCGATGTAAGGGGCAAACGGACCCAGCAGAAGCGTCAGTTTCTCCAGGACATCGGCGATCACCGGCGGCGTCAACTCACTCTCGGACGAGTATAATTCGTTCACCAGTTCCATCACGCTGGCGATGGAGGTGTTGAAATGCCAACGCGTCTCGAAGTCCTCAGTGATCTTCTTCAGCGTCTGATGCAGCTTGCGCAAAACTTTCTTGTCCGCCTCGCTGCGGGCCACAGTGGAGGAGGCATCCGCGCGTTCGATGTTTCGCGTAAGGAAACGATAAACGCGTCCAATGAAGCGATGGCTGCCTTCGGCCCCCGCGTCGGTCCAATCCAGGTCGCGCTCCGGAGGCGCGGCGAACAACCCAAACAGACGGCCGGTGTCGGCGCCAAACTCGTCGATCACCTCGTCGGCACTCACCACGTTGCCCTTGCTCTTCGACATCTTCGCGCCGTCTTTGATCACCATGCCCTGCGTGAACAGACGCTTCACCGGTTCGTCGTTATCGATTAAGCCGATGTCGCGCATCATCTTCGTCCAGAATCGCGAATAGATCAAATGCAGAATCGCATGTTCCACGCCGCCGATGTATTGGTCAATCGGGAACCAGTAGGCAATCTTTTTCGGATCGAAGGGAGCGGATGAATTCTGCGCGTCGCAATAGCGATAGAAGTACCACGAGGAATCGACGAAGGTATCCATCGTATCCGTCTCGCGGCGCGCGTCACCGCCACACACCGGGCACTTGACGTTCAGAAATTCCGGCACATTTTCAAGCGGCGATTGACCCTTGCCCGTGATGCTGACGTTTAGCGGCAATTTCACAGGCAACTGATTTTCGGGCACGGGAACCACTCCGTCTACCGGGCAATGAATCACCGGAATCGGAGTGCCCCAGTAACGTTGCCGTGACACGCCCCAGTCTTTGATGCGGAACGTGATTGCTTTCTCGCCGAAGCCCTCTGCCTTCGCGCGCGCATTCATTTGCGTGCGCGCCTCTTCGCTGGCCAGGCCGGAATACACCCCGGAGTCTTCCACAATGCCGTCGTCCCCGAATGCCTCCGAGGGGTTGGCAAATAAAACACCATCCGCCGGACGAATCACAGGCACGATGGGAATCCCGTACTGCGTGCAGAACTCGAAGTCCCGTTGATCGTGCGCGGGCACGGCCATGATCGCACCCGTCCCGTATCCCATCAGGACGAAATTGCCGATCCATACCGGCACCTTGCCGCCGCTGTAGGGATTCACTGCGAAGTGCCCGGTGGAGAAGCCGTCTTTCAAGACGTCGCCCGGATCTTTGCGCGCCTGCGCATCCAGCATCGCCTTGACTTGGGCTTGGCCGGCGGCATCTACCAGTTCCTTCACCAGCGGATGGCCGGGCGCGAGGATTACGCAGGTAGCGCCGAAGATGGTATCCACCCGCGTGGTGAAGACGCGGATTTTAGTGTCCGTGCCATCGAGCGTGAAATCGACTTCCGTACCTTCGCTGCGGCCGATCCAGTTTCGCTGCATCGCGAGTACGCGGTCCGGCCAGCCGCCTTCCAGCTTCGCAATGTCCGCCAGCAGTTCATCTGCATACTGCGTGATGCGAAAGAACCACTGTTGCAACTCGCGTTGAATCACCGGCGTCGTTTCGTGCCGCCAGCAGCAGCCGTCCACCACCTGCTCATTCGCCAGCACGGTGGCGCACTCCGGACACCAGTTCACCAGCGCCTTCTTGCGGTACGCGATGCCGCGCTCCAGCATCTTCAGGAAGAACCATTGGTTCCACCGGTAATACTCGGGCTCGCAGGTGGATACTTCCAAATTCCAGTCGTAGCTGAAGCCCATCCTGTTGTGCTGCCGCTTCATAGCGGCGATATTTTCGAGCGTCCATTCGCGCGGATGGCGGTTGTTCTTGATCGCGGCGTTTTCGGCCGGAAGACCGAACGCATCCCAACCCATGGGATGGAGCACGTTGAAGCCCTGCATCCACTTGTACCGGGCCAGTGCATCGCCAATCGCGTAGTTGCGCAGATGCCCCACATGCAGCGTGCCGCTTGGGTAGGGAAGCATCTCCAGGACGTAATACTTCGGCTTCGTGCTGTTGGCCTCGGGCTTGTACAGAGGCTGGTTCTCCCACCTCTGGTGCCACTTCATTTCGATTAAGTTGTGGTCGTATGGCTTTTCCGGCATAGTGTTTTCAGTGTTTCCAGGTTGCTGCGCTCGTCGCCTTCGTCATCGACCGGCGTCTCCAGAATAAACGCCTTTTCGCGCAGTTTCGGATGGGTTAGAATGCGGTGAAACGCTTCATTTCCAATATAGCCCTGTCCGA
The DNA here is from genome assembly GCA_025360145.1 of Acidobacteriaceae bacterium. Taxonomy (GTDB): domain Bacteria; phylum Acidobacteriota; class Terriglobia; order Bryobacterales; family Bryobacteraceae; genus JANXXV01. Next base: position 11,130 of record JANYCV010000492.1, on the reverse strand, counting down.
TATGTTGGTGGCGATCAACGCGGGAACCGAGCGGTGTTTTGGAATCGTTGGCGTGAATCACCTTCACGTATTCCATGCCGAGGATGGCTTCGGCGGCCTTCACCGTGGTCTTTAAGCCCTCGGCGCTAGACACATCGTAGAGGCCGCTTTCCAGGCAATGCGCCGTGTCGAGGCAATAGCCGATACCAAAGTCCAGCCGCGATTCCGCTTGTTCACGGATCGCCGCCAGTTCTTCAAAACGGCTGCCGATCGAGGCGCCCGAACCCGCCGTGTTCTCCAGCAGTATTTGCAGCGTGCCGCTGGAGAGGCCAACCGCCGCTTCCTCCAGTCCCAGAACAATGGCCGCCATCCCTTCCTCTACGGTCTGCCCTTTGTAGTTGCCCGGATGCATCACCAGGTAGTCGGCATTGATCGCAATCGCGCGTTGCAGCTCCCCGCGAAACGCTGCGATGGAGCGCTCGCGAATCACCGGATCGAATGAGGCAAGATTGATAAGGTAGCTATCGTGAATCACCAATGGACGGAGATCGTATTGGTCGCGCGTTTTCTGAAGCAGCCGGATATCGGCCGGATCGGGCGCGGAGGCCCGCCACATTCTCGGGCTGGCCGTGAAGATCTGAAAGGTGTTCGCCCCCAGTTCGTGGGCGCGCAGTGCCGCCTTGTCGAGCGAGGCGGAAATGGATGTGTGTAGTCCGAGGCGCAAAGGGAATTTCTATCCTAACATTCTGGAATTTGCCATGAAAATCTCAATCTTGCTCTTGACCGCCATCGCTGTTTCGGCCTACCAGGTGAATATTCGGGAACTGCTCCCGTCTACGGCAAACCAATTCACGCTGGAGGTGGAAAAGACCGGACTGCTGCGTGGCAAAACCCACGTGTTTGTGTTTGGCAAGTATCGGGGGAAGGTCGATTACAACGAGCAGAAACCGGAATTGTCGAAGGTGCAGTTTGAGATCGAATCGAAGAGCATTATGTGCGTGGATACGTGGGTCAGCGACAAGGACAAAGTCAAGATCATTCGCGCCGCACTCGACGACATGCTAGCCGCCGATAAGTACCCGGCCATCAGTTTTGTCTCGAATCACGTCACGGCGAAGACGCCCACGATGTTCGAAGTCACCGGGTCGCTGTCGATCCGGGGCGTTATTAAGAACGCAACGGTGTCGGTTACGAAGAATGCGGATACCTACGACGGTACTGCGGTGGTAAACATGAAGGATTACGGCTTGAAGCCGCCTACGGCTGTGCTGGGTGCGGTCGGCACCAAGGAACTGATGAAGGTCACGTTCCATCTCGCCGCGGGACGATAAGTCCAAGCAGCCCCTATGACGCTTCGGTTTGGGATTGCGCCGGGATACTGGTAGCGTAAAGGCGTCGCCCACGGTTTGTTTTCGATGTCCGGCCTTTTCGCTGGGGTGCCGAAGGCTGCGAGCAAGGACGGCATTCCCATAGGTCGATGTGCCTTACTCCCCACTGTTTCTTGCCGACCCCGAAAGCAGCATCCGCGCGAACGGCGGTCGAACCAAGCCGGTGAGGTTCATGCCTCCCAACACTCGGCGCGCGCACTTGGGAAAACCACCGCCAGCCAGGCCGATTTTCAGCGCCGCTCTGCGCTCCCAACACGCCGGCGCGCGGGTGGAAAAACGCGGCCGCGTCGTTCGTCCGGTTGTCGGCCAGGATTCCCAACACGTCGGCGCGCGTGGGAAAACACGGCAGATACCCGCCAACAAGCTTCGTACCACTCCCAATCCGCCGGCGCGCGGGTGGGCAAACGCCAAGGCAAGGGATGGTGTCGGAGCAAAACCACTCCCAACACGTCGGCGCGCATGCGGGCAAACAGAACGCCTCCGCGTGGGCAGAATAGTTCCGGGCTCCCAACACTCAGCGCGCGCATCTGCAAACCCCGGTCAGGCCGGATGTACAATCGGGTAGACGCATTAATGGATATATGGTAATCTCTATAGAGATAGAGGAGTTCCCCGTATGATCGAAACTGCCACTCTGCTACCCCAGCAGACAGCCGAGGAATATGACGCCACCGTCCGGGCTGATATCGAGCTCTTTCGCGAGCAGGCCGAAGCGCATACCGCCGGCAATCTGACAGTGGACGAATTCCGCGCATTCCGTTTGCGGAGAGGCGTTTATACGCAGCGCCAGGTGGGCGTTCACATGATTCGCACCAAGGTTCCGGGTGGTATTTTGACGGCCCGGCAAATGGAGCAGATGGCTCGTGTGGCCGATGAGTTTGGAGGCGGCCGCGGGCATCTTACAACCCGCCAGAATATTCAATATCACTTCGTTCCGTTGGCGCAAGTCCCGGCACTGCTGCACATGCTCGCCGATGTCCGGCTTACCACCCGCGAGGCATGCTACAACACCGTGCGGAACGTCACCGCGTGCCCCACGGCAGGACTGACTCACAACGAAATTTTCAATATCAATCCGTACGCTCAACGGCTCGCCTACGCGTTCCTGCACCGGGAGCTTACCGATAGCATGCCGCGTAAGTTCAAATTCGCGCTTTGCGGCTGCGAGAAGGATTGTATGCTTGGCGCAATCCACGATATCGGCGCTCGGGCGGTGATCCGGGAAGAGAACGGAGTCCAGAAGCGCGGGTTCCGGTTGGTGGTTGGTGGTGGATTAGGGCCACTTCCCAACGAAGCCGCCGTGCTGGACGAGTTTGTTCCGGAAGAGCGCCTGGTGAATCGGGCAGAAGCGGTTCTGCGGATCTTTAACAAGTACGGAAACCGCAAGAACAAGAACAAGGCCCGCCTGAAATTTGTGTTGCGGGAGCGCGGCCTGGAGTGGTTGAAGGCAGCCATTGACGAAGAGTATCAGGACATTCTGACGAACGGCGGCATTCCGGTGCCGGAAAGCGTTCCAGAAGGGTTTGGCGGTTTCGAAACGAACCCGCAACCGGTGGGAAGCGGTGCGCTTCTGCCGGTGCTCGAAGGCAGTCCCGCTGCCGGTGAAGAATTTGATCGTTGGCTTGAGACGAATGTTGCCGATCAGCGCCAGCCCGGCTATGCGATCGTGACAGTGAAATGCGATCAGGGCAATCTGACGGGCAACCAGATGCGAGGCTTGGCGAAGCTCGCGGTCGATGCCGGCGACGGCAAGCTGCGCTTCACTATTGCCCAAAACGTGGTGCTCGGTTTCATTCCGGTGGCCAACCTTCGCCGGGTCTATCTGGCGTTACGCAACCTCGCCCTTGCTGGGGCGGGTGCCGGCGAAGTGGACGATATTACTACCTGCCCCGGCGCATGGACGTGCAACCTGGGGCTGACGAAATCCATGACACTGGGCGCGGCGTTGAGCGACGCCGTCCGCGACTACAAAGATAGAGCGGTGCGGAACCTTTCCATCAAGATCAGCGGGTGCCCCAATGCCTGCGGGCAGCACTGGATCGCCGATTTCGGCTTCTATGGCAATGCCAGGAAAATTGGCGGGCGTGAGCTTCCGTACTACCAGATGATGTTGGGTGGCGGGTACGACGAAACAGGCGTGATTCGGTTCGGGTTGGCGGTTAGTAGTCTTCCCGCGCGTCTGGCCCCGGTGGCGGTCCGTCGCGTGATTGATCACTATTTGGCAAACCGCACGGACAACGAAACGTTCCGGTCTTACGTTTTAAGAACGAAGATCGAACATTTCAGGGCAATGGTAGCGGACCTGGCTAAGCCGACCGACCTCTTCCCTGAGATATATAAAGATTGGGGCGACGCCGAGGACTATTCGTTACAGCTTGGTCGCGGCGAGTGCGCGTCCTAAGTCTTCGTTGTCTGAATCTTCGTTAAGTGCAAAGAACGCCAGGTCTGGGTCATCAGGCTTGGCGTTCTTTGCATTCAGCCGCGCCGGGAATTCTTAGCGCTTTGCGTTCGCGGTGTCTCAAAAGGCGCTCCGTTCACCATGGTCTGTACCGGAAGCGTGATTGAATTATCCACCAGTTCGGCCATCGTTCGTATCGGCAATCCCTCAGCTTCCTTCAGGAAAATGAGATGTTCGGGGGCCGCCCCGAAGTCTATTTTCAGCCAGTCGCCAGCCCTAACCTGTTCGGTTGCAATAAGGTTCGACATCGGCTGAACAAGCAACCGTTCAATGGCGCGCTTCAGGTGCCGCGCACCGTACTTAACGTCCGTCCCTTCGCGCAGCAGATACTGCTTGGCGGTATCGGAAGCATGGAAGATGAAAGCCCGATCCGGAGACGAATTGAAGATTCTCTGCTGAACCATATTCAGCTCGATATCGAGAATCCGCTTCAGTTCCGCATCGCCCAGCGGTTTGAAAACTACCACTTTGTCCAGGCGGTTCATGAATTCAGGCGTGAATTTGCGCCGCGCCGCTTCCACCCCACTCTTTGCCACCTTGGCATTGAGCTTTTCGTCCTGCGGCCCGGTTCCGGCTTCTTTTGGCTCCGCGCCCCGGAAACCAAGCTTCGGCGATACCAGCGCGCTCATTTCCGCTGCGCCCAGGTTGCTGGTCATGAAGATGAGTGCCCGGGAGAAGTCGACCTTACGGTTGTCGCCCAGCGTGAGCGTTCCTTTGTCTAGAATTCCCAACAGCAGATTCCACAGCGCGTCGCTCGCCTTCTCGATCTCATCGAAAAGTACAAAGCTGATCTTCATCGTGTCAGTGTGATGCTGGTTAATCACTTCCTGACTCAGAAGAGGATGGGTCTCACGATGGCCAAGATAGCCAGGAGGCGATCCGATCAGCTTTGCAATCTCATGACTATGTTGAAACTCCGCGCAATCGATCTTGATCACCGCGCGAGGATTCTTCAAGAGCGCTTCAGCGGTCGCTTCCACAATCCGCGTCTTTCCAGATCCGGTCGGACCCAGAAAGAGAAAGTTTCCGATTGGCCGTCCGGGAGCGCTCATGCCAGTAAGGTTCATCTGGTAGATGTTGACGATCTGTTGGATCGCCTCGTCCTGACCGACAATCAGTTTCCGCAAACTGGACTCGAGGGTTTCCGCCTCTCTGCCTGTCTTGCTCGGATCTAATGCCATATTTAAACGGCCCATCGTATTCTCCCTTCAGCGCCTCTCTCGCGGCGCTTCTGTCTGTTTACTAAGCAACTATCGTGCCAAAGCTATCGATTCCCTCAAATTGTTCCAAACATTACGGTTCGCTAATCCGTCGATTTACTTCCCCGGTCTGGACGGTCTCATTTCGACACGGCTAATCAGCGTGCGTTCCGGCATGGCTAACACATCCATAACCACCTGTGCTACATCCTCCGGCGCTATCTTCCACGGCGCCCGCTCCGACCTGGGACTGAACCCTGTATCTACACTCCCTGGCATCACATACGTGACTCGTATGTTGTCGTTGCGGTGATCCAACATCAGGGCTTCACTAAAGCCATTCAACGCAAACTTCGAAGCGTTGTAGGCAGCTCCACCAGCGAATGGATTCCTTCCGGCGAGACTGCTTATATTGACGATCGAACCGCCGCCGCGGATTATCATTCTCGGCAATGCCTCATGACAGCAATAGAACACCGCGCTCAAGTTGGTCTCCAAAGTAGTACGCCAATCGCTAATCGTAAGATCCCGCACGCTTCGAAAGATACCGACTCCCGCATTATTTACCAGGATGTCGATTCCGCCGAGCTCACTGTCCACAAACTCGAAAAAACCTGAAACTTCATCACTATTTCTCAGATCGACAACTTTGCCAATCACAATACCCCTAATTCGCGGGTTGATCCCGGCAACCGTTGAGGTGATCTCCGCTTGGGAGCGCGCACAGATAGCCACAGATGCGCCTGCAACCGCCAGTGCTTCCGCGATGGCCTTCCCAATCCCTTTGGTCCCGCCGGTAACCACCGCGAATTTGCCGTTGAGTGAAAAATTGTTCGTCATGACACGATCCTAGCCGGAATTTTACAAGTTAGCAGTCATGCCTCGTGTCTGGCCCTCCCCGACCCGCGATGTACAGGGCGCCACATCCTTCTGAAGAATGCGGATTTAACTCGAACGGCCGCCAGGCAGACCGCGGTTCTTTTGTGCTTCAAAAAGGTATGACCTGATTTTTTCTGTCCGTAACCATTTGGGTGACCTCCTTGGGGTCGGTCCTGCGAAGCGCCAACTTCGCAGATACTCTGTTTTACCCAATGTTCTTGGGGTCGCCAAATGGTCTACTGTGCTACCGCCCTCGTGCGGCCAGCCGCAGTAGTGGATAGCTCAGGTAGCAGCATGATGCTGGAGCCAGGGAAGAACGCCGGCTTTCGGTATCGGGTCGTGATTCATCTCGATGACGCGATGGCTGCCGATATCAACCCGCAGTATTCGGAATACCTACGCGGCTCATTGGGCACGAATTGGCGCTGGTTGGGAAGATTGCACTACCAATTGCCTTAGCTCGGTAAGAACGGCCGCCGCCTCTTTAGCGCGTCCCAGGCGGCGGAGCACGATTGCCAATTGACTCAAGGCTGTCCGGTCATTGCGATGCTGCTTTGTTGCCAGCTCCAACTCTTCGAGCGCCTTTGTATTCTCTCCCACTTGCGCATAAAGCTTTCCCAGCAGCGTGTGAGCTTTGGTGAATTCCGGCTGGGCTCGTAGTGTCTTCTCCAGGGCCTGCCTGGCTTCGTGGAATAACGGAGACCCAGCGTCCACCGGCTCATTCACAATCGCCTGTGCCAGCAGATAATTCAACATCGCGTCGCCCGGCGCTTTCGTTAAACGGTCCCGCAGGACCGAAATCGCCAGGTCTGTCTGTTTCGTTTCGGTGTACAACAAGCCCAGGCCCGCCGCGCCGTATTCCTGTGCGGCATCCAGACGATTCGCGAGATTGAAGTCCGCGGCTGCCTCTTGAGCCCGGCCTGTTTGCGCATGGATCACCCCGCGTATCGAGTACATGCGAGCTGAGCCGGGCAAGTTCCGTAACCCCTCGTCAACTACACGGGCGGCAGCCTCCAATGCGTTCTGCTGAATGTAGAGGGCCGCTAGATCGATGTAGTTCCGCTCCTCCCTGGGATTGTGAGCGAGTAGCGTCTCGTATACCTTCACGGCGTCCGCAGGGCGATCGGTTTTTAGCAGACACGCGCCATACAAGGGATAAGCCTGGGCGTTGCTGGCTGTCTCGGTCATGCCCCGCTCAAAGTGTTGGATTGCGAGTGCGCAGTTCCCTGATTCGAAGGCGAGTACGCCAGCCATCGCCTGTGCCACACCGTTTTCGGGTGAAATCTGAAGTAACCGGCTTAGGAAACCGGCAGCCCGTTGATCCCGGGAGCGATAGGTGAGTTCGATGGCCCCCTGCAGGGCGGGCACAAACTTCGGCGCTGCCCTCAGTGCCTTCTCAAAGGCGGCGATGCTCTCCTGATTGCGCCCAAGGCCTCCCAAGGCGATGCCGCGGGCTGTCAGGGCCTTTGGGTCGTACTGTTGATGGGCAAGCATGGCGTCCGCCAATGCCAGCGCGTCCTGGTACCGCTTATTCCGCAGAGCCTCCTGGAGCGAATCGGCTCCATGGACTCCTGTAATCAAAACGAACAATACTGTGGCTTTCTTAATACTGGATGCGAACACCAAATGTAACCGACCTGGGAAGACTTTGGGTGGTGGATCTTCCAAATAGCGCATTGGCTAAATCGTTCACCGGCACCCCTAGGTTAACGCGATTGAAGAGGTTGAAAATCTCGCCACGAAGCTGAACCGTGGCGCCTTCCTTGATGAACCACGGCACATGCGCCGTCTTCATAATGTTGAGATTCACGTTCGCCAGACCGGGAGCGGTAAAGGTATTGCGGCCTAGATTTCCCTGCTGCCCCGGCGCTGGTGAGGGGAATGCAGATGCGGGAAACAAACCCTTGATATAGTCGCCGCGTGAAACCGAAACGTTATTTCCGAAAGCTGGCGTATTCGGAGAATCATAGTTGAATCCGTCCGCATTGAAATCACCTCTTGGATACGGCGCGGTGGTAATTACGCTGTAGGGCAGCCCGCTTTGGAAGATCGCGATTCCCGCCAGATTCCATCCGCCTAAGATCTGCGAACCGATTCCGTTTTTCAGGAGCGATGGGATTTCGTAAATGCTATCGAGAGTCAGCCGGCGGCTTACGTTGAAATCGGAAACGGAATGTTGGGAAGCGAAGTCGCTGGCATCGCGAACGTTTTGCCCGCCGCCAACTCCGTTATCGTTGCTGGACGTAAGATCGGTGCCCTTACCGAATGTAAAGATGCCTTTCGCGGAGAATCCCTTAGAAAACCGCTTACTCAGCAGGAGCGTGCCGAAGTTCGCGTCCGAATACCCAACGCTTCGCCCGTATGTGATTGGCCCGAAATTCTGATTCAAACGCGTAAGTGTTCCGTTGTGCCGCAGAAGATCTCCGGCAAAACGGTTGGCGTTAGTTTGCAGGAACAGATTGTCGGAATGATTTGCCAGGTAGTCCCCCTGCAACACCAGGGAATTTGTCAGCCGTTTGACGACGCTTAGATTCCAGACCTGCACCCGGGGCGGATCGATCACCGGAGAAAGACCTTTCACGTTGATGGGCGTTCCTAACAGTCCACCGGCCGGATTCAACTGAAACTGCAGTCCCGGAGGCAATGGGAAGGAGAGGCCATCCGGCGTTCCTAAAGCGAAGTTCAACTTTTGCCCATTCCGTATATCGAGCGCGACGGAACCGAAAGGCGGGTTCGTGGAGACTACGTACGAAAGGTCGCCGATGCGATTGAGATAAATGCCGTAGCCACCGCGCACCGCAAGGCTTCCGTCGCCGAACACGTCCCACCCGAAGCCGATGCGAGGCATGAAGCCCTGGGGCGTGTTTGTGGTCACTAGGCCATTGCCGGTGGTCCGCATGCTGCCGTTGGCAATCTGTTCATTAAAGGTGGCTCCGGAACCTGGGGCGAAGAACCGGGAAGGCGTACCGCCCTGATCAATCTGCGCCAGGTGACCGTAATATTCGTACCGGACTCCCAGGTTCAGGGTGAAGTTCTGCTTTACCTTCCAGTCATCCTGAACGAATCCGCCGGCGTAAGTCATGTGGATTTTCGTGTAAACATTTTGGGCAAGCAGGCCGGTGCGTGTATCGATAACCGGGCCGCTTTGCGTGAGCGGCATATCCTGCGCGAAGTCGAGTGCGTTCCCGAACGTGAAAGTCGGCCGGGCATAGGTAGGAGTGAAGTTGTCGAGATCATGCTGCCGATCAACGCTGGCTCCAAACTTCAGACTATGATTGGCGCGAAGGTAGGTGACCACATCGTTCCAGTTGTAGTTCGCATGCACCCATCCGATCTGCGATTGACTGAAACCCTGCATGCCTGTAATGGAAACGCTGGGCAGAGCCGGGTTGGTGGACGGCGGCGTCGCTCCATCCACGCGCACCAGGGTCATGGAGGCTTCGTTAATCAGGTTAGGAGCCAGCGTGTGGGTCCAATTGACCTTGCCGTACATGCCGTAGTTGGCTTGTATGATGCGTTGTGCCGGGCGCGGGTTCGCGGACTGCGCTCTGGACGCGTTGTTGAAGTAGTTGAAGAACAACCGATCCTTCTGACCGAAGTATTGGTCCAGGCGCGTATTCCACTGGCGCGCTGGACGAGTTACCGTTCCGTTCACCACACTGGTTCCTAGAATCGGCAAGCCGCTGGACAACGTGGCCGGAATGGGGAAACGCGCCGATGTAGCCAGTTGGCCGGCGGTGACGAAGCCGCTGGTGGGGTAAGTCCCAATCGGCGCGGAGGTGAGAATCTTTGTTGAAACATTGTTCGGGTAGAAGGTCTTTAGGTAGTCGACAAACTGCGATGTCTCCGCGGTGACCACATCCGTTTGTGATGACGATGAGCTGAGCCGATAGTAAGAACCAAATAGAAAAGTGCGATCCTTGATCACTGGTCCTCCAATGACGCCGCCGAACTCATTCCGCCGGAAGGCGGGAATGGCGCTTTGAAAAACCGTGCGGCTGGTCAGTTGGTTATTGGTGTGAAACTCGGAGAGCGCGCCGTGGATCTGGTTGGTTCCAGACTTTGTATAGACCTCTATCAGCGCTCCGCTATTGCGGCCACGCTCCGCGGTGAAGGTTGCCGCCGCGATACGAACTTCCTGAACGGTGTCCGGCTGCGGGGTTAAGTTGGCGATCCCGTCGCGCGAGTTTCCATTCACGCTGGAGCCGTCCACCTGATATTCATTTGTCTCCTGGCGCTGCCCCGCGGAGTTAATCTGGAATCCAGGCTGCGTTTGAAAGCTGTCCTGCCCGGCGTTGCCCGAGGCGCCGCCGCCAAACAGCACTCCGGATCCCGTCACGCCCGGCGCCAGGAAGGATACGCCACCGTAAATATTCCTTCCCAGCATTGGCGCCATTTCGATAGTTTTCTGCGAGACAATATTGGCGACAGAGCTCTTGCCGGTCTCGATGGCTTCCACATTCGAAGTCACTTCGACGGTCACCTTTTGCTCTCCCACCAGCAGCTTCGGATAGATAGTTCTGAGCTGGTTCGCGGCCACTCCCAGATTTGTCTGAATGTATTTCTCGAATCCCGTTACCCGCACTTCGACGCGATAAGTGCCCGGCGGAAGATCTGGAACACGAAAATAGCCACTGCTATTCGCGTTGACCTCCCGGATAACTTGTGTAGCTTGGTTGGTGATGAGGACGTGGGCATCCGCAACCGGCGAGCCGGATTGATCGACGATCGTAGCTTCAATACCGCTGGTGTATTGGGCATTTAACGAGGTGGCGGCTAACAGCAGCAGCCATACGAGTCGGGTACGTATCATTAGAGTATTTTTCATAAACCCAGCAGCGCGACTTAGGATGTCAGACGTTGGGAGCTTCACGCCGAACGTGGGGTCCAGCATATCAGAACTGGCACACACCCAGAGTCCACTGCCGTCCCAGTAAAGCAACTTCAACCGGTTGCGCTGCGCGTTGGAGAACACGAAGCTATGTCCACTCAGCGGATCGCACGACAGCCGGTCTCGCACCAACCCGTACAGTCCTTCAAAGCCCTTGCGCATATCTGTCGCTCCAGCCGCCAGATAGATCCGCGTCGAGCCCGGCCCCGAACATGATCAGGCTTGCTCCAGCACTGCCACGAGCTGCCGCAGGGTGCTGGCGTCACACTCGCGCTTCACTTCAATCCGCCGCCCGCTGGAAAGAAGCACCGCAAACTCACCGCCACAACCGCCGTG
>JANYCV010000489.1 GCA_025360145.1 Acidobacteriaceae bacterium | reverse complement strand
GCGGTGCTGGGCGATGCGTCGCGCGATGAGAATTTGCGCGACCTGGGGATTTCGCGGGCAAAGGGGCTGATTGCGGCGCTGTCGTCGGACGCGGACAACCTGTTTCTCATTTTGTCGGCGAAGGGTTTGAATCCGGAGCTGATCATTTCGGCGCGCGTGAGCGAGGAAGGGTCGGAGCAGAAGTTCCGGCGTGCCGGGGCGGATTCGGTATTCGCACCGTACGACATCACCGGGACACGTCTGGCGCAGGCGATCCTGCGGCCGCATGTGGCTACATTTCTGGATTTCACTACGATGGGGATGGGACTCAATGTCAGTATCGAACAGGTCCGTGTTTCCGAGCGGAGCGAATGTATTTCGAAATCCTTGGGACAGATTCAACTGCGGCGGCAAGTGGGCGTGATTGTGCTTGCGATCCGGAAAGCGGGAGGGACGATGCTGTTTAATCCGGACGCCGATGCGGAGATTGCGGCCGGCGATTTCCTGATTGCCATGGGCGATGCCGCGCAACTGCGCCGGTTGGAAGAATTGCTGGCGGAGGCGCGTTGATGAAGGTCTTGACCGCGGCGCAAATGCAAGAGGTGGACCGGCGGACGGTGGAGTTGGGCATTGCAGAGCCGGTGTTGATGGAGAATGCCGCGGCGCGCGTGGTGGAGCTGATGGCGGAGCGGTTCGCGCCGCTTGGCGAGCATCGAATCGTGGTGCTGTGCGGCAAGGGAAACAACGGCGGCGACGGGTTTGTGATTGCGCGGCAATTGCGGATGCGGTTCGCACCTCGGGAGGTTCATGTGGTTCGCGTGGAGCCGGCCGATGAGATCACCGGCGCGATGCGGAACGCCACTATTGTGGTGGATGCACTGTTGGGGACCGGGCTTCGCGGTGGCGCACGGGGACGGACGCTGGAGCTGATTCGCGAGATCAATGCGGGCTTTCCGCTCGCTCGCGTTGTTGCGGTGGATATTCCTTCCGGGATGGCGAGCGATTCCGGCACTAGCGAGGGCGAGTTTGCGCGAGCGGACTACACGGTGACATTCACTGCACTGAAGGTGGCGCATGCGCTGGCGCCGAATTGCGATCGAATGGGCGGGGTGCGGGTGGCGCCGATTGGCAGCCCTTCCGGTCTGTATGATGCGGTGACGCTGCACGTTACCGAGCCGGTGGATTTTCGCGATTTGCTGCAGCCGAGGCCGAAGGAATCGAACAAGGGAAGTTACGGGCATGTGCTTGTTGTGGGCGGGGCGCATGGGAAGTATGGGGCTGCGGAGATGACTGGATTGTCCGCATTGCGTGCCGGGGCCGGGTTGGTTACGGTGGCATCTTCGGCGCCTGCATTGCGGACGCTGGAGTTGATGACCGAGGCACTGCCGCAGAGTATGGAAGCGTTCGAGAAGACGGCGGCGCGGAAGTCAGTGGTTGCTCTTGGACCGGGCCTGGGCGATGACGCGGGGATGGTTGCGTTGGCGCGGCGGTGCTTTGCGGAAACTGCCTTGCCGATGGTGGTGGACGCGGACGGTTTGAATGCATTAGCCGGGTCTGGCTGGCATGCCGGCGGGCAGTTGCGTGTGATTACGCCACACCCGGGGGAGATGTCGCGATTGTGCGGCTTGCCGGTGGCCGAGGTGCAGGCGGACCGGCTTGGGGCGGCACGGACTGTGGCGGCGTTACGCGGGGTTGTGGTTGTGCTGAAGGGCAATCGGACGGTTGTCGCTTTCCCAGATGGGCGTGCTTGGGTGAATCCTACGGGGTCGCCTGGCATGGCCACTGGCGGGACCGGCGATATTCTGACTGGGCTGGTTGCCGGTCTGTTGGCGCAGCACCCGGACCGGCAGGCGGCGGCGGTTCTGGCGGCGGTCTATCTGCACGGGCTTTGCGGGGAATTGGGAGCTGCGGTGCTTGGGGAGAAGTGCCTGATTGCTACCGATCTGTTGACTTATCTTCCGGAGGCGATGCGGATCTGTGCAGCGGTTCCACACTAGCTCGGAAGAAGAGACTATTGCACTGGGTGAGCGGCTGGCGGCTGGTTTACCGCGGCCTTGCGTGGTGCTGTTGATTGGGAATTTGGGCGCGGGGAAGACTACTTTGGTGAAGGGGCTGGCGCTGGGGCTTGGGGCCGCGGTTCCGGATGAGGTTACCAGCCCTACGTTCACTTTGATTCATGAGTATGGGAAGGCGGTTTACCATGTCGATCTTTACCGGTTGGACACGGCGCGCGAGGTTGCTTCATTGGGGTTGGATGAGTTCTTTGACCGCGAGGATGCTGTGATGTTGATTGAGTGGGGCGAGCGGTTTCCGGAGTTGATGCCGACGGACCGGATTGAGATCAGGATTGAGGGACATGGGGATGAGCGGGAGATCTCTGTAGCTAAGTTGTAATAGTCCGGGCTTGACCTGACAGACAGCGATGACCAGGCTTAATGCCATTGATGTCCCTTTTCACTGCCGTCCTACGCTTTAACGATTAGGACGCGAGCTTATCAATTGGTAAGCTGCATGTCCAGGGAGTGCTCCGGTGACCAGCGTTTCAGCGCAGAACACTGATTTTTCGCGAGATATTTTAGGTCGATATACCTGTAACGGCCTTGATGAAGCGCTTCAAACTATAAACACCTCCGTTCGACCGGACGCGCGACCCTTCGACGTGATCGTGATCGGGGGTGGTTCTTTTGCCGGAGTGCTTGCACAGCATCTCTTTACGGCGGACGTGGCTCATCGGCACCGAATACTGGTCCTGGAGGCAGGGCGACTAGCCGTCGCCGAGCACGTCCAGAACCTGCCGGTTCTCGGCCTAAACCCGCCTCCTCCCACGACAAACGACCCTGGCGTCCCGCGCGCCGAGGTCTGGGGCCTGCCCTGGCGAACGGATGTGGCCGGGGGATTCCCCGGCCTGGCGTATTGCATTGGAGGACGATCGATCTTCTTCGGCGGTTGGTCTCCAAGGCTCCTGGCGTCGGAATTGCCGGCAAGTCTGTGGCCGGCCGCGATGGTGGCGGACTTGACGGCTCCTGGCGGCTATTTCGATGAGGCTGCCGATCAAATCGGTACGAGCAGAACGAATGACTTCATATTCGGCCCAATGCACGAGGCCATGCGAGATCAACTAAAGCAGGGGATTGACGCAAGCGCCGTTTCCGACGCGATCCCGCTGGCTCAGTTGCCGAGTCACCTGGACAACGTTCCGGCAGGGCAGGAGAACCTGTTCAAAGTCGAAGCGCCATTGGCGGTGCAGGCTCAACCACTCAGGTCTGGCTTTTTCCCGTTCAACAAGTTCAGCAGCGTTCCCCTGTTCATCGAAGCAGCCAGGCTCGCCCAGAGCGAGGCTGCAAGTGACGACTTTAAGAAGCGCCTGATGATCGTTCCTGGGTGCCACGCGATTCGTCTCATTACCGACGGAGCAGCCAATCCTCGCCGGATAGTCGCCGTAGACACAGATCAAGGAGTAATTCAGGTTCCTCAGAATGGTGTTGTCGTCTTGGCGATGGGAACCATCGAGAGCGCACGCCTCGCATTGATTTCCCTTCCCGGACTGCCCACTACGGCGCGCATGGGCAGCAACTTGATGGCGCATCTCCGGTCGAACCTGACGATCCGGATCCCTCGGGCGTCGATCGCAGGTCTGCCGGGGGCCGTGCAAGAGTTGCAGGCTTCGGCGCTTTTCGTCAAGGGCCGGCATGACCATGCGGATCATCTGTTCGGGCATTTCCATATACAGATTACTGCCGCTGGACTTGACGTGCCAAGTGCCAATTCGGAGGCGGAGCTTTTCAAGAAGATACCGGATGTAGACACCTACGAACGCTTCAAGAACATCACGGACACTCAGATTGTGATCACGATCAGAGGGATTGGTGAGATGCGGCCGGGAAATCAAAATACCCGGGTGACTCTTAGCGGCGAACTCGATGAGTTCCAGACGCCGCGGGCCTTCGTTAGTATTCAGCCGGGCGCAGACGACAACATTCTCTGGAACGCAATGGATACTGCTTCCGACGACATAGCGCTGTTGTTTGCCAACGGGAAGAGCTATGAGGTTCTGGTAGGAAATTCATTCGTTTCTGTTGCTACGGGACAGCGAGCTCAAACAGTTCTGCCCTTCACCCCGCCCCGGCGTGATGGTCTTGGCACTACTCATCACGAAGCTGGCACTCTCGCGTCGGGCGATAATGCGGCTCAATCTGTGACTGACGCTGACACGAAGTTCCACGAAGTGACGAATCTATATGCAACCGGCCCGGCGGTCTTCCCTTCGGTAGGTTCCCCGAATCCGATGCTCACCGGCACAGCGCTCGCCCGAAGGCTGGGAGCTAGATTCGCAGAGTTCACGCCTGTCGCGCCCGATCCGGGATTCACGATGCTTTTCAACGGGACTTCGCTCTCCGGCTGGGCCATGAGCTCAATTAAGAATCAACCAGGCAAAGATGATCCGGGGCGTTTCATTCTTGTCGACGGAGCCCTTGAGGCCGTCACCGGGAGCGATCTTGGTCTGTTGTGGCACAAGACGCCTACGCCTGCGGATTTCGTTCTGAAACTCGAATGGCGGACGTGGAAACCAGACGATAATTCCGGTATCTTCGTGCGATTCCTAAACCCGGAAAGCAAGAACTACAACAACAGTGCGTTTGTCGGCGTCGATTTTGGGTTCGAGGTGCAAATCGACCAGCTTGGTCAGCCGGATGGGTCGGATGTTCACAAAACCGGAGCGATCTACACTTTCGCGGGATCGACGAGTATGCCTGAAAAGCCGTTGGGCGAGTGGAACTCATACGAGATCACGGTTCAGGACCAGCACTACAAGGTCAAGCTAAACGGCGTCAGTGTGACAGACTTCCAATTCGTTGCAGGCTCGGACGCAGCGCACCCCGACCGTGGGCTGCCGTCAACGATTGCTAATCCTCGCTTCATCGGACTGCAGACCCATACAGGCCGAGTGGCTTATCGCAACATTCAAATCAAAGCGTTATAGTTCGCTGAGAGCGGCTCGACGCAGATTATCCGAGGTAGATCTGTGCGAGTGCTTCCCATAACTACTGAAACCCGCCGATCGTGTACGGCGGCGTCGGCACGGCGGTAGGCGGACTCGCGACCGCTTCGGCCCTCGCGGGCTTGCAAGTAGCGGTTCTACTGATAGGACACGGAAGTACGCCTGGGTATTGCCGTTCCGGGCCGCAACTCTCAACCGACAGCAGCGTCTAGGGGCGACGGGTTAATGACGTCACAATCTGGACTGTTCCCCACTCGGCAGTCTCGGAGAGCGTTGATTTCGCGCGACGGTGGCGGCCGGATGTCATCCACGTGCATGTTTTTTGGCTGGCACATGTTGCGGCCGCGGTTCGCAAATCGACCGGCGCGCCGCTTGTCTACACGGTTCATTCCCTCGACCGTGCGGAGTACGAACTAGGGCAAGGTCCGCCAGAGTGTCTGAGCCAATGGCCGATTCAGGCAGATTTGATTTGTGACGCCGATAGAATCATCGCCCTCACGCAGGAAGAACGCAAACTGGTTGGGGAGTACTGTCGGGGTGTGGGCCATCGCGTGCGGGTGGTGGGTAACGGCATCGCGGACAGTGCGCACGCCAGGAAGCATGCACGAATGCGACGCTCACATGATTCGGTGACGGTACTGTACACCGGGCGTTTCGTGGATCGCAAAGGCATTAGAGAGCTTCTGAATGCCGCGCCAGCCTTTCTGCGAGAGGAACCTCACGTCCGGCTAGTCATGGCTGGCGGTCATCGCCATGCAAGAGCCGATGAATTCGAGGAGTACTGGCTGACCTCGGAACAACTGGATGCCTGGTATGCCGATGCCGATATTCTGGTCGTGCCGAGCTGGTATGAGCCGTTTGAAATGGTCATCCTCGAGGGCGAGTTGTATGGCTTGCCCATTGTAGCCGCGCTGGTGGGTGGACCAAAAAAGATTTTGACCAGCGAACGCACCGGGCTGTTTTGCGAGCCAAAGGACGTAACCAGTCTTGAGACGCAGGTTATCCGGTTGATCCGTTATCTCCGATTTGCTATCGGGCGCGAAGCAGCCGCCGATGTTCGGTCGCGTTGGCTACACGAACAAATCTTGAACCGGATTAATAACCTCTACGCAGAAGCTGTTTCGATCCGGCAGGATGTCGCCTGCGAGCACAAACGCCACGCGAATGCGTTCGAAGACTCGCCCTCAAGGTGATCTCGAAACTTTAATCGTCAGAAGCCCTTTCGCTTACTCGAATGTTTCAGACGCTGTCGGCCTTGTGGGAGTTGAATAGCCTGAAAATTCAAAATAGCACGGCACGGCTATGATCTGGCGACTAACAGAAATGCGTAATCGAAAGCGGTTTCCTTGATTCGCTCGTAGCGGCCCGATGCGCCGAAATGGCCGCTGCCCATGTTGGTTTTCAGCAGTAGGATGTTGGAGTCGGTCTTGGTGGCGCGGAGTTTGGCGGCCCATTTGGCGGGCTCCCAGTATTGCACGCGCGGATCGTTCAGGCCGGCCGTGATCAGCAAATCCGGATAAGCTTTCTGCTCTACGTTGTCGTACGGAGAGTACGTTTTCATGTAGCGGTAGGCGGCTTCCTGGTTTGGATCCCCCCACTCATCGTACTCGGTTACGGTCAGCGGGAGTGATGCGTCCAGCATGGTGTTCAGAACGTCTACGAATGGTACTTTGGCAATTGCGGTCTTGAATAA
>JANYCV010000398.1 GCA_025360145.1 Acidobacteriaceae bacterium | reverse complement strand
TCGCGTCCGACGACGGCGGCGGCCTTTTGGAGCGTGCTCAGGGTTACGGCATCGTTGTGAGGATCAAGGAGCCTGTCGAGGGCAGCTCGGCTGGTGTGCATCCGGCGGGCCATCTCAGCTTTGGAAATGCCCTTATCCTGCATGGCGGCTTCGACTTGGCGGGCGACAACACGCTTGATCGCGTCCGCGCTGGCCTCGTCATGGATGCCTTCTTCACTAAGCCAGCTATCGAAGGATGATCCGACGTTTTTCTTTTTCATGCGCGTTCTCGCTTCTTCCGCTTGCAACTGTATCAATTTTGATACGTCTCGTCAATAAACATGCTTTTCTTGAAATGTTCTACAAGCTTACTTCAGATGCCACGGCCGTGGCTGAACGAATCCCCTGATCCTTTTTCCGGCAGCTGCGAAAACGATTGTGCCCTATTACGGCGGCCCGTGATGTCGACGACGAACTCAGCAAGGCTCCGCTTGGAGTAGTCCAACACGCACCCGCTGCCCATTCTGGGGAGTTGTTGAAGCTTGCGCGGAGGCTAGCTGCGGGGCTTATCGACTGCGGGTGCTTCCGCCTAACCAGTCCCGGTGCTAAACCGCCGGAACCAACTCGTGGATCTTGGTTTCCTTACCCTTCCGCCGCTGTGCGAACTCTTGCAAGCTCGACATATAGGTGTAGAACACCGGCGTGAGGTACAGCGTGACCAACTGCGAGAATAACAGTCCGCCGACGACCACCAGACCCAGCGGCTGACGCGCTTCGCCGCCGGCGCCGTAACCGAGCGCGATGGGCACCGCGCCTAGCAACGCCGCCATCGTGGTCATCATGATCGGACGGAAGCGAATCAGGCAACCTTGATAAATCGCTTCATTCGGCGACATTCCACCGCGCTCCGCGTCGAGGGCGAAATCGATCTGCATGATCGCGTTCTTCTGCACAATGCCGATCAGCATGATGAGTCCGACAAACGCGTAGATATTGAGGTCCATTTTGAACAGAAACAGCGTTATCAAGGCGCCGAAGCCCGCCGACGGAAGTCCGGAGAGAATCGTGATCGGATGAATGTAACTCTCGTAGAGAATGCCGAGAACGATGTAGACCACCATGATCGCCACCAGCAGCAGCACCCACAGGTTCCCGAGCGAACTTTGGAACGCCTTGGCGGCTCCCTGAAAAGTGGTACTGATGGTCGGCGGCAGCACCCGGTCCGCGGTCTCACGCACCTTCGTCACCGCGTCGCCGAGAGCGTAGCCTGGTTGCAGGGCGAAGGAAATAGTCACGGCCGGCAACTGGCCGTAGTGGTTGATCGATTGCGGCCCCAACTTCTGGCTGATCTTGGCCAGCGTATCCAGAGGGATCAGACGCCCGTTCGTGTTTTTGAAATACAGCAGCGAGAGCGCCTTCGGGTCTTGTTGATACTCGGGCTTGAGCTCCAACAGCACCTTGTACTCGTTGATTGCCGAGTAAATTGTGGACACCCAGCGCGGGCCGTACGCATCGTAGAGCGCATTCTCAATTTGCTGCGCGGTCACCTGAACGGCCGCAGCCTTGTCGCGGTCGATGGTGATGTCCACCTGCGGGCTCTTGATCAGCAGGTCGCTGGTGACGTCCTGCAGGCCCGGAATTTTTTCGACCTCAGCCAGCAGATCCTGTGCTTTGGCGTAAAGCTCCACCTTATCGGGCGCCTGCATGGAGAATTGATAGAGGCTCTTGGTCACCTGGCCGCCGATGCGAATGGTGGGCGGGTTCTGCACGTAGACGCGCATTCCGGGGAAGCCGGTGAGCTTTGGCCGCAGTTGCGCGATCACATCGTTCACCAGCAGGGTGCGCTCGGTCCGGGGTTTCAGGTGGACCACCAGTTGCCCGAAATTCGCCCCACCCAACGTCGCCGATCCGCTGCCACCGATGGTGGACATCAGCCCTTCGACGTTCGGGTCCGTACGAAACACTTCCGCGATGGCACTCTGATAGGAAACCATCTGTTGGAACGACGTTCCTTGCGAGGCCTCGGTGATCGCCAGGATCTGATCGGTATCCTGATCGGGAACGAAGCCCTTGGGGATCAGGATGAACATGTAGCCGGTGGCTATCAACACAAGGATGGAAACCGCCATGGTGGCCGCCCGGAAGCGGAGAACCACCTTCAGTGAGCGGTCGTAAAGTTCCAGCCATTTGTCGAAAAATCTCTCGGTGATCCGGTAGAACCAGGAACGGTTCTGTTCATTCGGCGGGCGCAGAAACCGGCTGCAAAGCATGGGGGTGAGCGTTACCGAGACCACGCCGGAGATCAGAATGGCGACGCAGATAGTTACGGCGAATTCTTTAAACAAGCGTCCCAGAATGCCACCCATGAAGAGAACCGGGATGAATACCGCCGCGAGCGACAGCGTCATGGAGACAATGGTGAATCCAATTTCTTTCGATCCCTTGAGCGCGGCTTCAAGCGCCGGCTCGCCCATCTCCATATGGCGAACGATGTTCTCCAGCATCACGATGGCATCGTCGACGACGAAGCCGATGGACAGGATCAACGCCATCATCGACAGGTTGTCCAGGCTGTAATCCAGCAGGTACATCACCGCGAACGTTCCGATGATGGAGAAGGGCAGCGCCAGGCTGGGAATCACGGTGGCGGAGAAGTTGCGCAGGAACAGGAAGATCACCATCACGATCAGCCCGAGGGTGAGCGCCATGGTGAATTTCACGTCGGAATACGATTCCTGGATGGTTTCCGAACGGTCGTACAAAATATTCAGTTGCACCGATGGAGGCAGTTCGTTCTTGAAAACCGGAAGCAGTTGCTTAATCCCTTTGGTGACCTCCATGGTGTTGGTTCCGGGCTGCCGCTGAATTCCCAAGACAATGGCGCGCTGGCTTGAGTCTTTGTCGGAGAACCAGGAAGCGGTCTTGTCGTCTTCCACGCTGTCGATTACGTCGCCCAACTCTTCCAGCCGCACCGGGGAGCCTTTGCGATACGCCACAATCAGCGGTTTGTATTGCGCAGCACTGGTCAATTGTCCGCTGGCCTGCAGGGTGAAGGCGCGCTGCGGGCCGTTGATGGTTCCCGTAGGCAGGTTGACATTCCAGTTCTTCAGCGCCGTCTCCACTTCATTGATACCTATCTGCCGGGCGGCCATTGCGTGGGGGTCCATCTGAACGTGGACGGCGTACTTCTGTGCGCCCAGCACCTGCACCTGCGCCACTCCGCTTACCATCGAGATGCGCTGGGCTACTCTGGTTTCGGCGTACTCATCCAGGGTCCAGAGCGGCAGCGATTTCGAGGTGAGCGCGAGATAGAGAATCGGCTGATCGGCTGGGTTCACTTTCGTGAACGTCGGCGGAGTCGGCATGCCAGCGGGCAGCAGGCGCGCCGATTGTGTGATGGCCGCCTGGACGTCTACCGCCGCGCCGTCCAGATTCCGGCTGAGGTCGAACTCCAACGTGATCTGCGTGGAGCCCAGCGAGTTGGTGGAAGTCATCGACTCCAGGCCGGCAATGCTGGAGAACTGATTTTCGAGTGGCGTCGCCACCGCGGCGGCCATGGTTTCGGGGCTGGCGCCCGGCAGCCCGGCCGTTACCAGCAATGTTGGCAAATCCACGTTGGGCAGATCGCTGACGGGCAGCGAACGGTACGCCACCAAGCCAAACAGCGCGATCGCCATCATCAGCAGACTGGTCGCAATGGGCCGTGCAATGAAGGTGGACGAAATGTTCATGACTTGACGCTAACCAAATCCCCTGTTGCCGGTGCAGCCTGATGCGTGCGCTGTTTCCGGCTCTTCCAGCTCTCTTGGAGAGCGGCCATGTACGTGTAAACCACGGGCGTTAAGTAAAGCGTGATCAACTGCGAGAAGATCAGTCCGCCGGCCACCGCGAGTCCCAGCGGACGCCGCGCCTCGCCCCCTGCTCCATATCCCAACGACATCGGCAGGGCACCCAGAAGCGATGCCATGGTGGTCATCATAATGGGCCGGAAGCGGGTTAAACAACCCTCATAGATGGCTTCGGCCGGAGTCTTCCCGTGCTTCCTCTCGGCCTCCAGCGCAAAGTCGATTTGCATGATGGCATTCTTCTTCACAATGCCGATCAGCATCATCAACCCCACGAAGGCATAGATGCTGAGATCCACCTTGAAAATCATGAGCGTCAGCAAAGCGCCAAACCCGGCGGACGGCAATCCCGAAAGAATCGTCAGCGGGTGGACATAGCTTTCATACAGCACGCCCAACACGATGTAGACCACCATGAGGGCCACGGTGAGCAGCAGGCCCATGTTCTTCAGCGAGCTCTGGAAGGCCTTGGCCGTTCCCTGAAAGGTGACGGTCAAGTTCGGGGGAAGCGTTCTGGCGGCAAGTTCGCCGATTTCCTCAACGGCATCGCCCAGTGCGACGCCCGGCTTCAAGTTGAAGGAAATCCCCACCGCCGGCAACTGGCCCGCGTGATTGATACTCTGCGGTCCTGCATCCTGCTTTTGCTTTGTGATGGCATCCAGCGGAACCAGCCGTCCGTCCCCGGACTTCAGATACAGCATGGAAACCATATCGGAATGGGTCTGGAATTTCGGCTCCAATTCGAGCAGTACCTTAAATTGATTTGTAGGTGCATAGATTGTCGACACCCAGCTTGGGCCGTATCCGCTATACAGTGCCGATTCAATCTGTTGCGCGTTGAGCTGCAGCGCGGCTGCTTTATCGCGGTCAATCTGGATATTAATGCGAGGCGTTTTGAGCTGCAGATCCGACGTTACATCCTGAACGGAAGGAAGCTTGGCAACCTCCGGCTCCAATCTTTGGGCCTGACGGTAAAGTTCCTTTGTATCCGGACCTTGTATAGTAAACTCGTAACCGCTTTTGGATCCGCGCCCGCCCATGCGGATGGCAGGCGGCAACGTAATGAAGGCGCGAATGCCGGGTAAACCAGCCAATTTGGGCCGTAGCTTTTCCAGCACCTCAGCTGCGGTCAACGCCCGCATCCGGCGGGGCTTCAACTGGATGAACATACGTCCGGAATTCGCGCCGCCTCCGTAATTGCCGCCGGTGCTGGACATAAACGAATCCACATTCGGATCGCGCCGCATGATCTCCGCAATCTTTTGCTGCTGAAGGGACATTTCTTTGTAGGAGGTTCCCTGAGCGGCCTCGGTACTGACCATCAACTGATCGTTGTCCGGATCGGGGATGAATCCCTTCGGAATCTTGACGTAGAGATAAGCGGTTGCGCCAAGGACCACCAGGAACACCACGCCCATCACCGGCCGGTGCCGCAAGACCCAGCGCAGACTCCAGCCATAGCTGTTCAGCGTCTTCTGGAAAAAGCCTTCGGTGACGCGATAGAAAACGCCGCGCTTCTCATCTTTGTGCGAACGGAGGAACCGGCTGCAAAGCATCGGGGTCAACGTGATGGAAACTACGCCGGAAATCAGAATCGCCGCGCAGATGGTCACCGCGAATTCCTTGAATAACCGGCCCATAATGCCGCTCATGAACAGCACCGGGATGAAGACCGCCGCCAGCGAGATGGTCATCGAAATGATGGTGAACCCGATCTCGCGCGAACCCTTCAGGGCCGCCTCCAAGGGAGTTTCGCCCATTTCAATGTGGCGGACAATATTCTCCAGCATGACGATGGCATCGTCCACGACGAAGCCGACCGAGAGGATCAGCGCCATCATGGAAAGATTGTTCAGACTGTAGTTGCACAGATACATCACCGAGAACGTACCGACGATGGAGAACGGCAGCGCCATGCTGGGGATCACCGTCGCCGAGGCATTGCGCAGGAACAGGAAGATCACCAGGATTACCAGGCCCATGGTCAGCAACATGGTGAACTTAATATCCTCGAAGGCTTCGCGGATATTTCTGGAACGGTCGCTCCGGATATTCAACTCGACGGACGGCGGAAGCTGGGATCTGAAAAACGGCAGCAGCCGCTTGATCGAGTCGTTCACCTCGATGGTGTTGCTGCCGGGTTGGCGCATCACCATCAGGTTGATGGCGCGCTTGCCTTCCTTGCCCGCCTCGTACGTCCAGGCGGCGGTACGCTCATCTTCCACACTATCGATAACCGTGGCCAACTGCTCCAGCCGGACCGGGGCGCCGTTTTTCCAACTCACAACCAGCGGCCTGTAGGCAGCCGCATTCATCAGCTGACCGTTCGACTGCACATTGTACGCCTGGTGTGGTCCGAACAAAGTCCCTGTAGGCAGGTTTACATTCCAGTTCTGGATTGCCGCGGCCACTTCGTTGATCCCGACCTGTCGCGCCGCCATCTTGTTGGGATCCACTTGCACATGAACGGCATACTTCTGCGCGCCAAACACCTGCAGTTGGGCGACGCCGGTGATCATGGAGATCCGCTGGCCCACCGTAGTCTCGGCATACTCCTGAAGCTCCCACATTGGCAGCGTCGGCGACGTCAGTGAAAGCATCATGATCGGCATGTCCGCCGGGTTCACTTTTCGGAACGAAGGAGGATTCGGCATACCGGCGGGCAACAGCGGCATGGCTTCGCTAATGGCAGTTTGCACGTCTACCGTGGCGCCATCAATTTGGCGGCTGAGGTCAAACTGGAGAGTAATGTTAGTGCTGCCGAGGGAATTCGTCGAATTCATCGAATCGAGGCCGGCAATTCCGGTAAACTGCCGCTCGAGCGGAGTAGCAACCGCGGAAGCCATGGTAGCGGGATCGGCGCCGGGCAGGCTTGCCGAAACGGTCAATGTAGGGAAATCGACGCTGGGTAGATCGCTAACCGGAAGCGCCTGATAGGAGACGATTCCAAACAGCGCAATCCCCACCATGAAGAGGCTGGTTGCAATCGGCCGGCGGATGAATATTTCGGAAAAATTCACGGTGATCCCGTTCCTAGGAGGCCGGTCTGGCCTTCTTGCCGGGCGCTCCCCGGTTGTCTCTCAACTGAATCCGGGTGCCGGGCGCCAAACGCAGGTGCCCTTCGGTGACAACCGTCTCGCCTGCTTCCAAACCGCGGTCGACTACCATCTCGTCATCAATGCGCGCTCCGGTCGAAATGGGGCGGGATTCCACCGTCCGGTCGGCCTTTACAACAAATACGAATGGGCCATCCTGACCGGTTTGGACTGCCTGGTTCGGAATCACCAGCGCATTCGCTTGTGTGGTAAGCCGCAGCGTGACGCGAACGAACTCACCGGGCCAGAGCTTCCTGTCCTGATTGGGAAACGTACCTTTGAGCTTGATGGTGCCAGTGGACATGTCGACGCTGTTGTCGACGAAGGTCAACACACCCACTTCCTTGGTACCTTCGTCGTCCTGCGGCACGGCAATCACTTGCAGCTTATTGACTTCCATGTAACGCTTCACCGGACGCAATTGCGACTCCGGGACGGAAAAGGTGACGTAGATGGGTTGCACCTGATTGATGGTCGTCAGGTCCACGCTGCTGCCGGTGACCACGTTCCCTTGTTTTACATTAATGCTGCCGGTCCGGCCGTCAATGGACGATCTTACTTCGGTATATCCCAACTGGACGCGGACATTCTCAACCGTTGCCTGGGTGGCGGCAATTTCGGCACGCGCACTTTCGATGGCAGCTTTATCGGCTTCCACGCCCTGCAACGTCGCGTCCGCATTGGTCCGCACCAGTTCCGCCTGTTCCTTCGAGATTACGCCTTCCTGCATCAGCCTCGCGTATCGGGCAGACTGCGCCTCGGCGTACTTTTGCTGGGCAATGTCCCTGGCCAGATTGGCCTGCGCCTGCTGGAGCTGCGCTTTGTTCTTCAGCAGATTCGCTTCCACCTGTTGCAGTTGCGCGCGCATCGCCCTTGGATCGATGGTGAACAGCAGATCGCCTGCCTTCACATAGTCGCCTTCTTTAAACGAAACCCGAGTCAGCTCGCCCCCCACCTGCGCCTTGACGGCGATGGCGGAATAGGCCTCCACGTTCCCGATCACCTGAATGTCCACCGGAACGTCCTTCATGGTGACCTTCGCCACCACTACGGGAGCACCGCCGCCGTCCCCTTTTTTTGCGGACGCGGTAGTCGGGGCGGGTTTGCCTGAACACCCGCCCAGGGCGAGACAACAGGTTAGAAGTGTAATACCCGGCAAGGCCCAAAACCAGCG
Organism: Acidobacteriaceae bacterium; assembly: GCA_025360145.1. GTDB lineage: Bacteria > Acidobacteriota > Terriglobia > Bryobacterales > Bryobacteraceae > JANXXV01. The sequence goes on along the minus strand of JANYCV010000398.1, from coordinate 12,097 downwards.
TCCATTGCCCTTATGACTGACAGTTATCATTCCATGCACCAGGAATCGAATCATACTAAAGAATTTGAGTTGAATGCAGATCTAGAAACGGGCCAGTTGAATGGCAACGGACTGTCGAGTCTAAACTAAGAAAACCGGACCACCAGCCCCCCACCGGCCGAGGCATTCAACAAACGACAGAACTTGGACGCCGGAACCGCTCCTACCTTAAGATTTGGCGTCGGATTGCTCTACAAGGTTACGCGGGTTCCCGGATTGGTGCAAGCTCTTCGCGGGCATATACTGGACCCGCTGTATGGGGTATCGGTATCTGGAGCCTTGGATCTCGAACATAGCCGAGTACCGGCCGCCCAGTGCCATCAGGCGGGCATGGTTCTTGAACACGTGAGGTCTTGGGGTATCGCTTGGGCCGATTCCAGCTACGCAGCCAGGTCCGCTTGCCAAATCTTTGGGATTGTCGCCGTGCTCCGGGCGAGTTTGTCGATTTTGAACCATCCTGATTTTGATCTTACTGGGTATGTGCTTGACTCAAGCGGGTACGGTCTCGCAGCGTTTCGCGTGGCTGGCGCATTGGGGCCTTCGTCCCGCTTCCAGCAGCGGGACGAGGGCGTCCCGCGCCGGCCAGGGGGCCCGCCCCACCTGGGCTGCTGCCGTGGTATTCACCTGGGTCAAGCACATACTCAGGAAGCAGTCTTCTATTGGGCTGCTGCTGCCAGAGCAATTGCCTGGGTCAAGCACATGCCCTGGAAGCAGTATTGTATTGGGCTGCTGCCTGAGTAATTGCCTGGGTCAAGCACATACCTAGGAAGCAGTATTGTATTGGGCTGCTGCCAGAGCAATTGCCTGGGTCAAGCACATACCCTGGAAGCAGTATTTTATTGGGCTGCTGCTGCCAGAGCAATTGCCTGGGTCAAGCACATACTCAGGAAGCAGTCTTCTATTGGGCTGCTGCCTGAGTAATTACCTGAGTGGGTCCGCGCGGGCGCTCAGTTGAGTTCTTTTGATGCGCGCGCGATCATGGACGCATATTGATGATATTTCTGATTGCCGTTCTCGCGTTTGCCTTGGCCGGTTCCTGGACTGTGCAGCAGCTTCCCTTCACCCTTGTAACAGGGGAGACGGTCAAAAAGCCTCTTCCTGCCACGATGCCGGGCGGGATAGCCGTCTTCGATTATGACGGCGACGGCAAATTGGACTTGTTCTTTCCGAATGGGGGCTCGCTTTCGGGCGGCAAGAAGGCGCCGAACCGGCTGTTCCGGAATCTTGGCAACATGAAGTTTGAAGATGTGACGGACCGTGCGGGTCTGGGTGGTAAGGACTACGATTTTGGCGTGGCGGCAGGTGACTATGACAACGACGGACGGCTCGATCTTTTGGTTTGTGGACTACATGGCATCCGGCTTTATCGTAATCAACCGGATGGCTCGTTCGCCGACGTCACCGAACAATCTAAACTTAATAACCTAGGCAGGTGGTCGGTTGGCGCGGCTTGGTTCGATATGGATAACGATGGAGATCTTGATCTTTTCGTGGTGAACTATGTCAGGTGGGATCCCGCGACGGAACGCGAGTGTCTGGTTGACGGCAAGCCGGATTTCTGCCATCCGCGCTACTATGACGCCCAACCGAACGCGCTCTTCCGCAACAATGGCGACGGCACTTTCACCGATGTGAGTAAGGAGTCGGGTATTGGAGACTACAAGGGCAAAGGGATGGCGGCGGCTGTGGCGGATTTTGATGGGGATGGGCGCTTGGACGTCTTCGTCACGAATGACCGGAGCTTTGCGTTTTTGTTCCGGAACCTGGGCGGCGGGCGATTTAAGGAATCGGCTTTCGACTGGGGCGTAGCGGTTCCTCAGAACGGTAATCCAGTCTCCGGGATGGGCGTGGACGTGCAGGACTTCGATAACGACGGCAAGCCCGACCTGGTTTACACGGCCCTTCGTGACGAAACGTTTCCGCTCTACCGCAACCTTGGGAGGGAGTTCGCGGAGGTCACCACCGCCAGCCGCCTATCCGTGTTGTCGCGGGCCATGGCTGGCTGGGGCGTCGCCTTCGCCGATCTGGATAACGACGGTTGGAAGGATATTGTTGTGGCGCGCAGTGGCGCTCTCACTGGACGAAAGGAACCGCTGAGCTGGTTTCGGAATTCCGGCGATGGAAAATTCACTTCCGAGACGCTTGACAGCACACCGCGGATGCATCGCGGAATTGTCGCGGCCGATCTGGATAACGACGGGTGTCTCGATCTCGTCGTCACCGCGTTGAATGCGGAAGCGAGGATTTTGCGCAATCCTTGTAAAGGCGGGAACTGGTTGAAAGTGGATTCACGCGGGGCAAGCGTCCGGGTTGGGAATCAGTGGCGGCAGGCGAGCACAGCTGTTGGATACGCGTCGTCGTATGCGGGGCCGCTGCACTTTGGCCTTGGCCGCGCAACCGTGGCTGACGTGGAAATTGGGGGCAGGGTAATTAAGAACGTGCCCGTAAACCAAACGGTGAAGCCGTGATGCTGATTGCCTTGTTTTTGCTGGCGCAGGATCTCTCGCAACAAGGCGCTCAGGCCATGCGTGAGGGGCGGTTCGCCGAAGCGGAGCGTATTTACCGGCAGAAGGCGGCGGAAGCACCATCTGAGCCGCAATGGCAGATGAATCTGGGTCTGGCGCTGCACTCCGCGGGCAAGTACGCCGAGGCTCTTCGGGAGTTTGGCCGTTACCTGAAAGCTGTGCCGCAAGCGGGACCGATCCATCTGCTGACCGGCATCGATCAACTGAAGCTGGCTGCGCCGTGCAGGGCGATCGGTTCACTTGAGATAGCCCGCCGCTGGCAGGCATCGAAACAGGTATTGACGGAACTCGCGGATGCCTATTCGGGATGCAATCGATATAGCGAAGCGGCGAAGGTGCTGGAAGCGGCCAAAGAACCCCGATTGGCCGCGCGCGCGCACTGGCAGGCACGCGAGTACGATTCGGCAAAGCTACTGTTCGATGCTGTTTCCGCCGCGTATGCGAACGACCCGGCGTTTCAGTATGAATACGGGGATACGATTTACCGAGTGGAAGGAGCCGAGGCAGCACTGCCGCATCTGCAACTTGCAGTGAGCATTCTGTCCGCTAGAGGCTCACTGGGACGGGCGTTATTGGATCTGGACCGGGCAGCGGAGGCGATCCCACACCTGGAAGCTGCTGTCCAGGCCGATTCCGCCTTGCTGCTGCCGCTGAGCCGCTGCTATAAAGCTACGGGCCGCGTTGAGGACGCGGCCCGTGTGGAAGCAGAGTATCGAAAGCGTCTCGGCGCTCTTCAATAAAGAACGGCGTACGTCAGAAGTGAATACGGAGTCCGAGTTGGATATTTCGCGGACCCACATTCGTTGTGCCGGACACTTTTCCAAAATCGGCATTGCCCACGGTGGTTGCAGGCCGCCCGAATTGAGGCGTATTGGTCATGTTGAACATTTCCGCGCGGAACTGCACTTTGTACCGTTCGTAGAAGCGGAAGTTTTTAAGCAGCGCGAAGTCAGCGTGACGGGTGGGCCCGAATCGAATGTTAGGGGTCCATCGCGTCAAGTTCCCGATCTCGTAGGTCCCGGGAGATTTGAAGGCGTCCGTGTTAAACCAGCGATCGGGAGTGGGATTGTTGACGGAAGCAGCGTTTAAGTCTGAAACGTTAGGGCGTTGAATCTGGAAGCCGTAGTTGCTGAGCGTATTTGGCGCGGAAAAAGCCAGCGGCAGTCCGCTACCGAAGCGCACGATGCTAGAGACCTGCCAGCCGCCGAGAACTGCGTTGACAACCGGGTGAGCGTCCGCCAACAGCTTCTTGCCCTTGCCAACCGGGAGTTCGTAGACCAGCGCAGTCACGAAGCTTTGCGGAAGATCGTGCGCACTGATGGACCGGTCGACCGCCAAATTATAGTAGTCTCGCAACGTATCGGACACCTCCCAACCCTGCCATTCACTCGCATTGTCTATTGCCTTCGACCATTGATAGGTAGCGAGCAGATTCAGCCCGCCGGAAATCTGCCAGTTGTACCTCACGACAAGAGCGTTGAAGGACGAGCTGCCGCCAGGAGCATCCGCCGACAAGTTGACCGAACTGAACTGCGGATAAGGACGCAGAAGTCTCTGACGCGGCACTGTGGCTCCGGCTAGTACACCGCTTGGAAGCACGTTGAAGAACGGATTAGGAACAGGCTGATCCAATTGGGCCCCAAGGCTCAATAACTTCGGATCGAGCTGGTTGGCCTGCTGCCCCGTTCCGAAGAGCAGTTTGCGGCCCTGCGTGCCGGTGAAGCCGGCTTCAAGCACCATGCCTCTCGTTATCTCGTATTGGAAATCGGCGGAAAAGCTCTGTACGTAACTTAGCGGATGGAAGGCCGAGAACGCATTCACTGAATCGCCCACTTGAGTGAGAAGTCCACGGGTGGTGCCGACCGGTTGCGAAATTCCTTGGGGGTAAGGATTACGGAGCAGCGCGTTCGGGTTCGGATTGATTCCATCGCCGCCTAGCGTAGAAACCCAGGATGTTGTCGTTGAGAAACCGTCGCGCGTGCCACCGCCTGTTTGGGGGTAGAAGATTCCATAACCACCGCGGAAAACCAATTTGTCGGTGATCTTGTAAGCCATGCCAAACCGCGGCGCGAGGTTGAACTTTGTCGTTTCCCATGCAGCGCGCTTGTCTGCCGACGCGAAGACCAACCCGCCTTTCAAAGGCAGACCTGTTTGCTGGGCAAGCGGGTTCGCGATGTTGAAGTCGAAGTTGTTAAAGCGGTTGTAGCGCTCGGTGCGCCCCGGCTGCAATTCATAACGTAATCCAAAGTGAAGCGTTAGACGGCGATTGAAGCGCCAGGAGTCCTGGATATATGCGCCGTGGTACATCGCGGTGACCGCCGTTGCGGCGTTGATCGGTGTGCTGCCACCGGAACCGACGCCGAGTAGGAGAGACGCGAGGGCGTCGCCGGTTGTAGTGGATGCGGTTGCGGCCGTGGGGCCGGAGGTCAATCCCCGCGTGAAACCGAATGTAGCGGTGTTGAAGTCGGTTAAGTTCAGCCGCGCCAATTCGGAAATCCAGCCGAACTTCAAGCTGTGCGCGCCGAGTTCCTTGGTGACATTCAACTGCAAATTGTGCGTCTCGCGCGGCGCGTTTAAGAAGCGCCGGTTGCTCAACGAAGCGTAATTTTGCATCGTGAACTCAGGAAGAGTGGCCGTTTGAAACTGGCCGATTAGCGATGCCGGTAACCCAAGTGCCGTTCCATTCAAGCCTGTCGACGGCGAGTTCTGATTCTCCCGCCAGCGGCCCGAACCGATCAGAACGTTGACTACAAGAGTCGGGCTCGGCAGAAACGTATTTCCAATCACCACCTGATGGCGAGGATTCACATCCGAGAAATTCGTGTCGGCGCCGTTTCCAAAAAACACCGGCGCGACGTTCTCCTGCCACGCCTTGGTAAAGCGGCCGAACATCGTCCACTTTTCGCTCTTGGCCCAATCGATACGCATGTCTACCCGATCGTTGACGGTGACGGTCTTACCCGCTGCCGCGAAATTGCGGGCATTGGTTACGGCGTCACCCGTGGCATTCGGCAAGGGATAGAGGTTCATTACTTTCAAGGCAACCGGATCCATTATCGTCTGCGGGATGCGATTGTCCGGGAATGGAGTGCGGACAAACCCTGCCCCGTTGGGGTTCGGAATCGTCGAGAAAGGATTGTAGATGGTGGAGAGCGTTCCGTTGGCGTTCCGGGTTCCGGAAAAATCGCCCGTGCGCTGTTGAGCTGTGGGGACATTCGAGATGTTGGTTCCAGGGCTGCCTTGGCGAAGTCCTTCATAGGCGCCGAAGAAGAATAGTTTCTTGGCCTTCCACAGCGGTCCGGCGAACGTGCCGCCAAACTGGTTACGCTGAAACTGCGTTCGCTTGAGGCTGGAGCGATTGTTGGCCCAACTGTTAGCGTCCAGCTTGTCGTTGCGCAGGAATTCGAATGCCGCGCCGTGGAAAGCATTTGAGCCACCGCGTGTGATCATGTTCACTACGCCGCCATCCGACTTGCCGAACTGCGCGTCGAATTGGTTGCGGGCGATGTTCACTTCCTGGACCGAATCCACCGAGGGTGCAGCGATCAATCCACCCCAGTCAACTGCCGCCGCGGGTACGCCATCGATTAGCGTGAGTCCTGCCTGGCCGCGTCCGCCGTTCATTGAAAATCTATTGTGGTTCTGGTCCGTCGTCGCTTGCGAGATGCCGGTCCGTACCGCAATTACGCCCGCGTTGACATGGACGAATTGAAATGGATTGCGCGCATTTGTAGGCAGGTCGAGCACGGTTTGCTGATCAAGGGTCACCGCCCGGTTAGCCGATTGGGTGTCCAGCAAGGAGACGCTTCCCGTTACTTCCACGGTCTGCGACACGTCTCCGACCTGTAAGGCGATGTTCGATTCCAGGGTCTGGTTTACGCGCAAAACGACGTTTGGCCGCACGCTTTTCCGAAAGCCCGCCATCTCTGCGCTGATCTCGTAGGTGCCGGGTGGAATCTGAGAGAAGATATACAAACCGTCCGCACCCGAAACAACATGACGAAGATCGCCCGTAGCTTCATTTTTGATTTGCACCGCGGTGCCAGGAATGGCGGCCGCGTTTGGATCGGTAATGGTACCAGTTATTGTTCCCGTGAAGGCTTGGCCAAACGCAGGAGACAAGGGGGCTGTCAAGACGAGCAACCCGGCAAGTGAAATGAAAAGTGAAAGCTTTCTCATAGTGTGAAAATTTTACCACATTTCGCGATCTGCGTGAGGGTTACATTACGAGGATCGGGCGGCGTAGTGCGGGTCTACTCCCTGGTTTGATACATTGGCCGTCAAGGCCCCGGTGGAGGAAAATGGATTTTTCGAAATTGCCAGTCTTGATAGTCCTGGCCTCGGTAGCCGTCGCATGGGCACAAACAGTTACGGCCCAGAACCAAGAGGTGGGCAATAGGGCTTGCGCAGGTTGCCACGCGGAGATCTACCGGAAGTACTCTGCCACGGGCATGGCCCGAAGTAGCGGCAGGATCGGCGATGGCTCATTCAGAGAGAGCTTTGAACAGGCTACCTTTTCGGACCCTGGTTCGGGTGCGGATTATCGAGTTACGGCAACTTCTGAAGGACACCTGTTGGAATTCTCAAAAAGCAGTTCTGGTGTGCAAGGCCAACGGCTTCTCGAATGGTTCCTCGGTTCGGGCAGTCTGGGCCGAAGCTACGTGTTCTCGTTAGATGGATTCCTATTCCAGTCTCCCGTGTCCTACTATTCCGCAGATGCAAAATGGGGTGTGTCTCCCGGATACGAGCGAAAACAAACGGTTGACCTCACCCGGACAGTGGAAACAGCCTGTCTGCAGTGCCACGCCAGCCGGCTTCAGCCGATTGCGGGCACACAAAACCGGTTCGGCTCAGTCCCATTTTTGCAAGGTGGCGTCAGTTGCGAGCGATGCCACGGACCTGGGAAAAACCACGTAGCGCGGATGACGGCGCGGAGCAAGACGGAACCCGGCGAGATCGTGAATCCTGCTAAGTTGGATTCCGCCCGGAGAGATAGCGTGTGCGCGCAATGCCACTTGACCGGCGCTGCCCGCGTAGCCACGGCCCGAAGTAAGAGCCAGACTTACCGTCCGGGAGATTTGTTGTCCTCGTATCTTGCAGTGTTCGTCTGGTCCAACGCCGGCTCATCCGAACTTACAGCTACCAGCCACTACGAGAAGCTGCGGCAAAGCGCGTGCAAGAAAGCGAGTGGAGACCGATTATGGTGCGGTAGTTGTCACGATCCGCACGATCAACCCTCCGTTGCCAGCCGGGTGGAGTATTTCAGGAACCGTTGCCTGGCATGCCATGAATCGTTGGCGTGCAAGGGGCCTCAGGAGGCGCGGCGAAAGGTTGAGAATGATTGCGTGGGTTGTCATATGCCGAACCGGCAGACGCGGGCCGTTGAACACGTCGCGTTCACCGACCACTCCATCCCCCGGCGCCAAGCCTCACCATCAGCTCCTATCGCCAATCGCTCGTTGGTGTCCTTTTGGAATACGGAAGCGGATCTACGCGATCTCGCCCTGGCATACGCTGTAGTTGCTCCAACTGAGCCCGGTGTCAGACCACAGGCACTTGCGCTTTTGCAGAAAGCGGAAACGAGAGCACCGGAGGATGTCGCGGTTTTAGCTCAACTGGCGCAGTTCCACGACAAGATGGGCCAGGAGGACAAAGCGTTGGCTCTGTACCAGCGAATTCTGCGCATCGACCCGGCACATGTTGCAGCAGCCACTAACCTTGGCATCTATTACATGAAGCGAGGCCGCCCACAGGAGGCGATCAGCCTCTGGAGGAATGTACTGACACGCAATCCTGGATTTACGTCCGCCCGGATGAATTTAGCGGTTGCTCTGTATCACTCCGGGGAAATGGGCGCCGCGGAATCGACAATCCGCAAAGCGCTTGAGTACGACCCTGATCTGGACTTGGCCCGAAAACTCCTGGCAGAGATACAGGCCACCCGGAGATAGCTGTTGTTGACCGTCGTTTCACAATGGCGGCGTATGGGCAAACTCACCGGGATCACGCCGACAATCCCGGAGATTTCGCAGGCCGCATTGGCTGCGTAGTTGCGCCAGATCCCGCGATAGTTCCCTGAAAGGCCGGTGTTAATGTCCAGGAAATAGCTAGACTAACCGAATTGGGGCTCACCCAAATGGTTCATTCGAAAATCGGGGTTCATCGGTGTTCACCAACGGCCTTTACTGATGCGCCGCCCATTATTAGCCGCTGATGAACGCGGGTATCGGGATGAACCGCAGAATTCGATCTGTCCAGCTAATGCGCAGACACTGCACTAGTCGCTCATCAGGAAAATGAGCGGCCGCACGTCTTCCTCCGGGCTCCATTCCCAATACCGCAGAAGAATTTTATAGACCATCAGGCCGGTCTCTCCTTCCCCGAAAAGAAGGAACCGCAGCGCCTGGTTCATGGGATTTCGGCGGGTAAGGCCAAGGAAGATGCTGCAGGGATCGATCAATTCGCTGACGTAAGCAATGGTGTTGGCGATGGCGATGGCTTGCGACACTTCGATCACGTAGTTGCCATCTTCTTCCCGGACCGTAACCTGCAAAGGCGCGAAAAATTCGCTACGGTTGTCCAGCAATGTGACATTGACGAACGCGGCCTGGTCTTTGGTCCGGTAGTAGCGGCGGATCTCTTTGAATTTTGCGGCCCTGCCCTTGGGGCTTGAGGTGCGCATGGGAATGAGATCCACTTTCTTTCCGGTAATCAAATCCCAGAGCTGGGCCGATTTTTCGTCAACGAAGCTAAGTTCGGAGACCCGCAGTTCCGTTGCACGCAGATACCGGCTGATGGCGCTGATGGCGATGGTGACGAAGATGAAAATGCTGGCGATGATGATGCCGTCGGGCCTCTCAATCACGTTGTCGACGGTGGTGAATCCGAAGACCCCCGCCACCAGCCAGCAGTACAGGCTCATCGTCTGGCGGCGTTCCCGCCACAAGGAAAGTGCGGCTGCGATGGCGGCCGACAACATCAGCACCAGCACCCCGGTGGCATAAGCGCCGCCCTGCGCTTCCACATTTGCCTTGAACACCCAAGTGACCAGAATACTGATGGAGAACAGCACCAGCACCAGCGGCCGCGGATAAGCGACCCAGGAAGGAGCCATGCCCATCCGCGGCAAATACCGGGGAATCAAGTGCAGCAGGCCGGCCATGGCGGAGGCACCGGCGAACCACAGGATCAGGATGGTGGATACGTCGTAGACCGTTCCGAAAGCGTTCCCCATCAACCCATGTGCAAGGTACGCGATGGCGCGCCCGCTGGCCTTTCCGCCGATTCGATAGGCCTCCTCCGGAATCAGCAGCGTGGTGGCGAAACTGGACACCAGCAGCATCACGCTCATGATCACCGCGGCCGCGGCCAGTAGCTTTCTGGTATTCGCGATCCGGCCGGCCGGCACCTCTCCAGGCCGGTCTTCCCGGCCGCCGCGTATCAACGGCATCACCGAAACTCCGGTTTCAAAACCGCTAAGTCCCAACGCCAGCCGCGGGAAGATCAGGCCGGATGCAATCGCGATTGCCGTCCAGTCGCCCCGCAGAGCGAGCGTCGCTTTCCAGTGGTGGAACAGTTCCGGATGGCGCGAGATCTCGACCAGACACCGGCCCAGCACCACGACATTCAACACCAGATACGGCACGGCCACCGCGGAGGCGAGCCCAATGGCCTCGTTGAATCCTTTGAGGAATACCAGGGCGAGCAGGAACAGCAGGCCCATGGTGATGGTCATCGCGGCGTCGCCAACGAACGGGTGGAAATATGGATTCTCGATGGCGTGCTGCGCGGCGTCGGCGGCCGAGAGAGTCATGGTGATGACGAAATCGGTAGCCGCAAATCCAAGCAGGACCAGAACCAGAATGCGGCCCCACCAGCCATGAAGCAGATTTTCGAGCATGGCAATGGATCCCTGCCCCACATAGGAGCGTCCCGCCACCTGGGCGTAGATAGGCAGCGCGCAGCAGAGAGTAACCAGGATCAGGATTGCGGTGGCAATGGGCGAAATAGCTCCCGCGGCCAGCAGCGCGATGCCCGGCTGATAGCCCAGGGTAGAGAAATAATCGACGCCTGTAAGCCAAAGAACCATGTACCACGGATGATTTGCTTCCGTGCTTGCATGAGCTTGGTCGAGACGGCCGCCGGCGAACAGCCAGCGCCCGAAACCTGCACGCTCATGCTTGCTTTCCGTTTCAAGCGGCGGAATGGCGGAATGGTTTTCAGGCATCGGGCGTCAGGCAATGTCGAACATCGCCAGCGTGGTTTCCAGCGACTTCAGCGGATCGCCCAGCGGGGAATATTCGTGGGACACAAAGCCGGTGAAGTTGAGATCCGCAATGGCCTTGACGATGCCGCGATAGTTCAACTCCTGGGTGTCGTCCATCTCATGCCGCCCAGGGTTTCCGGCCGTGTGGAAGTGGGCAATGTACTGGATGTTTTCGCGCACCGAACGGATGATATCGCCTTCCATAATCTGCACGTGATACATGTCGTAGAGCAGCTTCACCCTGGGCGAATTCACGCGCTTGCAGATTGCGACGCCGTAGCCGGTGCGATCGAACTGATAGTCCTTATGATTCACCTTGCTGTTCAGATACTCCATACAGATAGTGACGCCTTTGTCTTCAGCCTGGGCCTTCACTTTATTTAAAAACAAAACGCAATTGTCGATTCCCTGCTCGTCCGGCTGGCCTTTGCGGTTGCCGGAAAACGTGATCAGGTTGGGCGCGCCTGCTTCGGCGCACTTGTTGATGATGTCGCGCATCAGCGGCTCAATCATTGCATGATTCTCGATGCGATTCAGCGCATCTGGGATGGTTCCCCCGCCGCCGGGCACCATGGACGGCACCAGTCCATATTTCTTCATGATCGGCCAGTCCGCCGGACCCTTCAAATCAAACCCTTGGACGCCCAGGCGCGCGGCATGGCGGCACTGATCCTCGAAACTCATTCCCCTACCGAAGACGCCTCCGGTGACGCCCTGTTTCAACTTTCCTTTACGAGGCGTTGGCTTCGATTCCTGAGCGAGAGCGGCGGCAATGCCTGATGCGCCAACCAGGGTTGGGACAAATGATCTTCGAGTCATGTCGTATATAGTATCAATGGGCTTTGCACTGTGGATTGATCGCGATTGCGTCTGGGCGCAGGGGACGCACGAATATAAGCCGATGGGCGCCGCGGTGATTGCCGCAACCGATCTCTTCCGGCAGCGGGACTTTGTCTCCGGACGCCGCTGCCCGTCCCGCCTGGACCGTTCGTTCGCGGGTCTGTTCGCTTCGCTGGGCGATGTGAACCATCACCTTCGCGCGCAGAAGAAGCGAGGCCGCCTGCGAACCACTGTGCCGTATCTCTGAGCGTAGTGTACAAGAAATAAGTGGACATGCCGAGTTGTGTCTCACCCTAAGGGTTCACCCAAAAATCCGCGTTCCTCTGTGTTCATCAGCAGCCATTACTTATGCGCCGCCCATTATTAGCGCACGATCAACGCTGGTTACCGCGGATTTTGCGCGGAACCGTAGTATTCGATCTGTCCA
>JANYCV010000395.1 GCA_025360145.1 Acidobacteriaceae bacterium | reverse complement strand
TCATCCGCCAACGCCACAAAACTCGGCCTCTACGCAAAGCAAGCCGTGCTCCTTACACCACAAGACCACGCCGATTACGAAGCCCTCGAATCCGCCTACGCCTACGAACTCCGTCCCTTCACGCCCGTCGAACGGACGCTGTTCAGCCACGTCGTCCTAGCCGCCTGGAACATACAACGCGCCAATCGCCTCGAAGCCGAACTGGCCACCACCCTAGGCGTCGACCCGCTTCTCTCCGAAGACAAAACCCTATCCCGCATCACCGCCGCCCGCAACCGCGCCGAACGCACTTTCCATAAGTGCCTCAAGGAATTACGGGCCTCGCAAGCCGCCCACCCCCGTCCTCCGGCGCCATCGCAAAACAAACCCAATTACGTAACCAACGGCAACGGGTCGCACGTGCGTATCGAAGACATCGGAAGAAACGAACCATGCCCCTGTCAGTCAGGCCGTAAGTACAAGCACTGCTGTCTGGAAAACGAACCCAATCCAATCTCGAAACCGGCCGAAATCCACGTAGCATGACCTCCTCTTCATCACGCTGTGCTTATATTGATAGGATGCGGCTGCCACTTTGGGCCTTCCTACTTTGCACACTAGCCTTCGGCCAAGCGCCTGACCGGCTGCAAACGGAAAACCGCGTCGATCCGATCGGAATGGACGTCACCAGTCCGCGTCTAAGTTGGTCCCTCCCTTGGACCGGAGCCCTGCAACAGGCCTACCAAATTCGCGCCGCGTCTGACCCGGCGCTACTCCTCCATGGTGTGGCAAATCTATGGGAATCCGGTAAGGTGAACTCGGCCCAGTCAACGCAAGTTGTCTACAGCGGCCCACGCCTCACCTCGCGCGACCGCGTAGCATGGCAAGTGCGCGTCTGGACCCCCGAAGGCCTCAGCGATTGGAGTGCGCCGGCTGTCTTTGAAATCGGGCTGCTCGATCCGCGCGAATGGTCAGCCCAATGGGTCGCCCACCCTTCGTGGACCCACGGCCAGCCGCTGCCCATCTTTGCCTATTCATTTGCCCTGGCGAAACCCGTGCGCCGCGCAGTGCTGCGCATCGCCGGGCTTGGAATGTATGAGGCCACCATCAACGGCAAGCCGCTCACGCTCGATGCGCTTACGCCAGGCGACACACTATTTTCAAAACAGGTAGAGTGCGCCACGCACGACGTAACAGCCCTGCTCCAATCCGGCGCAAATCGAATAGACGTGATGTTAGGCAACGGAATGTTCAACCCGGTCTTCACGCCGGGGAGGTATAACGACATAGTGAACCCCGTCTCCGTCGATTTACGCCTTATCGCACAACTGGAACTAACTTACTCCGATGGTTCGTCCTCCGTCATTGCCAGCGGCCCGGATTGGCGCACCACGCTGGGGCCAATTACCCACAGCAGTTGGTATGGTGGCGAAGATTACGACGCCCGCCGCGTTGCCCCCGCCGATATTTCGCAATGGGCAAAGGTCATGGTCAGTTCGCCACCTTCCCCTGAATCCAGGCTCACGTGGCGCCCCGCACCCGCAGTGCGGGCCTTTGAACGAATCGTAACGCAGGCGATCACCGAACCAAAGCCCGGCGTGTATGTCTTCGACATGGGCGTCAACTTCGCCGGCTGGGAGCAGTTACGCGTCAGCGGTCCCGCCGGCACAGCCATAGTGATGCGCATCGGCGAACAACTCCGGGCCGACGGAACGGTGCTCCAAGACAATAACACCACCGGCGCACCCGTCTTCGATACTTACACCCTCGCCGGTGACGGCATCGAAGTTTGGCATCCGCGGTTTGTCTATCACGGCTTCCGCTACTTACAGGTGGAGGGGCTTCCCGTGCCCCCCAACAACGAAACCATCACCGGTATTGTGCTGCGCGGAGCAAACGACTTGGCTGGAACGTTTAGCAGTTCAAACCCAATGCTCAACGGCATTCACCGCATCACGAATCGCGCCATCCAAAGCAACATGATGTCGATCTTCACCGATTGCCCCGATCGAGAAAAGCTCGGCTGGCTCGGCGACATGATCGGCATCTTCGGTTCCATCACGCGCAATTACGATATCGCCGCCTACGCCCGCACTATCTTGGGCAACATGGTGGATTCGCAAAC
>JANYCV010000373.1 GCA_025360145.1 Acidobacteriaceae bacterium | reverse complement strand
ATTTGCGACTGCCTCCATCTGGTCGGGTTTTATCGCGCCGAGTTTTCGGATTGCCCAGGCTTTCGGGTACGTTGAAACTCCCTGGACCAGAAAAGCACCGGGCCGGAGAAACGGCACTTTGATGAATATCTCAAACGAACTCTGGCGGACTTCGGTAGTGTGCGGGACAACCGTGACGATGGCGCGATCCGAATCGCCGTACTCAACGCTGACAACCAAAACAGGGCGAACCTTAGCGGTCATACCAAGGTCGAACAGCCAGACCTCACCTCGTCTTGGCGGCATTCTCTTCTTGATCCAAGAAAGCGAACAGGAAGCGGCCTCCCTCTCCGACCTCCGCGTCCGTGACCGGACCGGAATCAAAAGGCAATTCTCGCGTGCGCCTCAATACCTCTATCGCGAAAGCTTGTCTGTCGCCTGGAGGCAAGGCTTCAAATGCCACGAGGAGTTCGACTGCATGCTTACTCATACATTCAAGCTAACCGTTTTCCAGACAGAGAGCAATGCTGCCCGTGGCCGATCGCGGTTGCCTGCGCCGTTAGGTTGGATCTAAAACCACGGCTAGCGAAATGTAGCCTCCAGGATGTCTTCCCGCAGCTTCCCAAGATCCCGCGCACCCTCGGCATTGCAGCGGAGAGCCACTCCGGCCCCAGAGTCGGGAAAGTATCGAAAAAAGGTAGTCGTGGACGGCTCGACTCCATTCATTCCGGCCATCATCTTGTCTTTCCATCGCGCCCCCCCCAACCAAGGCCAAATACTTCCAGCTCCGAAGCTCTCTCCACTTTCCACATTTCGCGCAGACTTTCCCTGCCCAAAATCTTGCCAGTGCCGACTTTGATAACGAAACGCAAAACGTCCTCGCCCGACGAGACGAACCCGCCCGCCGGATAGCGGTTGCTAATGTCGAAGGCACGGGCATTCGTTACCGCGTTTGCTGTTCCTGCCAAGTAGCCACGATCAACGCCCCGGCCACCGTTGAACTCAATCTTCTTGTTGGCGTCAACCAGATATTCCCGCACGCGCTTGGGAACGATGGCTATGGGATCGTCCACGGTAATGCCACCGATCCCATACCTGGCGAAGAAAGCTGCTGAAACGAATGTCCGGTTACTGATTCTGCCGCAGCGCCTGCAACAGTCAAACTAAGCGGCCTATATTCGATTTTGGTTCCAGGTTTGAACATGAGCGGCAACCTCATAAACGTCTTCAAGACATCGCGGGAGGTAGGGTAGTGAGCGACACGGAACGCTACATCCACCGGTTTGTCGTACCCGCGGACGCCCGGCTGATGATCCAAAAGGTATCTCAGCGTCACTTCCAGATACGACTCTGGAAGTTCAGGCAGGTAACGCTTTACGGGAGCATCCAACTCCAGTTTGCCTTGACTGGCCAGATCCATGATGATCGTGCCAGTGATTGGTTTTGACAGCGAAGCAAGTCGGTGAGCGCTGTCATTTTTGAGTGGCAAGCGTTGCTCAAGCTCGGCCATTCCTTGTGCCGAAGATAAAGGCAAGCTCGTTCCGCGCCGCCACCGTGACGGACAGTCCGGGGCAGGTCGTTGTGGCGAATCGCTCTTTGACCAGCTTGTTCATACGGGAAGCAATATCAGCCTTCTTACCCTGGGCATGGGCGCTGGGGAAGCTAAGAAGCAGTACAAGAAGGCTGAAAGCAAGGCATCGCTGTTCGTTGAACAGGACCATTTGGAGTAGTAACGCGCAACTTCATCGGTCGGTTTCGGCCCATCGCACCCGCAAAGTCGCGAAGCCTGGACGAAAGAAGCCTTACCCGTAGATGTCGTGTCGATGTGGAGCCGTCAGTGCCGGGGAGAAGGCTCATAGCGAAGACATTGTTTAGATTAACGGCTATGGGGGGCTGCCCCGCGCCAATTCCAGCCCACAGAGTTTGACTATCCCCGTTCAATCCGCTAATCTCTACTTGCGATAAGGTGATTCACCAACCTCGTTATGATTACTTCGGTTAAGGGCGATTACGCACTCCAGGCAATTCTCGATCTGGCAATGTATCATCGGGGCGTCCCCGTTAAAATCGCCGACATCGCACGCCGCCAAAAGATTCCACAGAAGTTCCTCGAACTGATCCTCGCCGGCCTCAAACAGGGCAGTTTCGTCGAATCCCGGCGCGGCGCCGAGGGCGGCTACCTGCTCGCCCGGCCCCCCGAAGCGATCACCGTCGGCGAAGTGGTCCGTTACATGGAAGGCGCCAAAGATGCCAAGCGCGATGGAAAACACAAAATCGACTCGCCCTTCGCGGAAATGTGGCGCAGGGTCGACGAGGTCATCTCTTCCGTCATCGACCAAACTAATTTCGCCGACCTCGCCCATCAATGGCGCGAACGCCAGGGACAATATGTCCCGAACTGGGACATTTAGTGTGAAACACTAGGAGACGACATGATCTACCAGGACAACTCCCTCAGCATCGGCAATACGCCGCTTGTGAAGTTGAACAGAGTTACCGATGGGGCTCCGGTCACCATCCTCGCCAAGATTGAAGGCCGCAACCCGGCCTATTCCGTGAAGTGCCGCATTGGTGCGGCCATGATCTGGGACGCTGAAAAGCGCGGCATTCTGAGGCCAGGCAAGGAACTGATCGAACCCACCAGCGGGAACACCGGAATCGCGCTGGCCTTTGTCGCCGCCGCCCGCGGCTATCCCATCACCCTCACCATGCCCGAAACCATGTCCATCGAGCGGCGCAAGGTGCTGAAGGCTCTTGGCGCGAATCTCATCCTGACCGAAGGCGCCAGCGGCATGAAGGGGTCCATCGCGCGCGCAGAGCAACTGGTGGCTACCGACCCGGACCGCTACGTTCTGCTGCAACAATTCAAGAACCCGGCGAACCCGGAAATTCACTTCACAACCACTGGCCCGGAAATCTGGAACGATACCGATGGCGGAATCGATGTGCTTGTATCCGGCGTCGGCACCGGCGGGACCATCACCGGCGTTTCCCGCTACATCAAAAATGAAAAGAAGAAAAACATCCTGTCGGTGGCGGTGGAACCGGCCAATAGCCCGGTGATTGCCCAGGCGCGCAATAAGCAGGATCTGAAGCCGGGCCCGCACAAAATTCAGGGGATCGGCGCGGGCTTCATTCCAGACACGCTCGATCTGTCCATGGTGGACCGCGTAGAATCCGTTACCAATGAAGAATCCATCGAAATGGCGCGGCGGCTGGCCAGGGAAGAGGGGATTCTCGGCGGTATCTCGTGTGGTGCAGCTACTGCGGTGGCGGTGCGGCTGGCGAAATTGCCGGAAATGAAAGGGAAGACGAGTGTGGTGATTCTGCCAGACTCGGCGGAGCGCTATTTGAGTTCCCCGCTATTTGAAGGAATGTTCTCCGAATAGAAATTCGGAGTGGAGAAGCGGGCGCATGTTTGGGTGTAGGGGTGTCTGCGCCCGCCGTTGTAACGGGGTTGCATAGATAACGTTGCAACGGGCGCGGACGTTACCGGGACTGAGTAAATTTTTTTGAAATTACTGAATTTATTTGGCTTATCCTGTAATCGCTGTAGAACAAAAAGCGAAGCTGCTTCCGCCACGCCGCTCACTCGCTCACGGCACAATCCGGATCAGTGTAACTTTGGTATCCATCGCTTTTCCTGCGTAGTAGCCGCCTGTCGTTATAGCTCCGGCAATTCCCAGGAAGAGGGGGATTCCGGCCGCCGCTGAATTCGTGTGGGTTCCCGCCACGTAGCCTCCCACGGTAAGTCCCGTGATCACTCCAAGCGTCGTGCCCATGCCTCTGCCCCAGGTGCCACGAGCTCGGTGCAGCTTAATAAGCTCGATCGAAGTCCTCGGGATGGATGCGTTCCCTTTCGGATAGTCCTCGGCCGGAGATGTAAGATCCATCAGGAGGGAATCCTGCCTTACCGAGATCCCTTCGCCTCTGACTGATTTGCCCCCTGCAAGAACCACTTCCAAACGTTGGCCGCCGAGCATGCCGGCCAGTTCGTTCCACTTGAGTTCCAGTGGTTTTGATTCCGCGAGTCCCGCCCTCTGTACCACCAGCAACAAAGCAATAGAAAACACAACTTTGTATGGGGAAGTCATATGGTTTTAGGCTGCCGGCCGTCAAGCCGGCAGCTCTCCTTTTGGTTAAACGAACGAAGGTTGAATTCTGACTCAATGGAGAATCACGCCGCGAAGTTCCCGCACTGTTTCCCGGCTCACGTGATCCGCACGGGTAGGCCGCTGCTCCACCCCCTGCAACACCAGCGGATCACCGCTCTTGATCTCTGCGAGCGGAATGTCCCGGATATCGGTCTTGAATTCCCGGTTCAATTCCTTGATAAACGCGTTTCCGACAATGCCGTACCCCGTATTCGTCGGATGAATGCCATCCAGCGAAAATATGCCGCCCAGGAAATCGGCTGTCAGCTTCTGGTTATCGACCACGTAACCCTTCGCCTGTATCCGGTTCAGCAGCCCGTGGATGTCCACCAGGGCCGCCCCGTTCTCGTGCGCTTGTTTCGCGATGACGTGGTTGTAGCCCTCGATCCTGTCTCGGATGATCTCCACTTCCGATTTGTCGAGGACCACATTTCCTGGCAGTTTTCCGAGCGCTGGATTTGCAAGCCGCGCCAGGATCAGGGGAAATGCATCGGGAGTTACAAAATCTCCACTGCTCAGCCCCAGCACCGGTCCCAGGACATCGAGCGGCTGCCCTGTCATTAACGCTACTTTCTCCGCCGAGGTGAGGTACGGTATCACTGTGACATCGGGAATATTCGCCAGCACCATCGCCGCGCCAGTGGCCGCCAGCCGGCTGGTGACAGTCGTATATGCGGCCTCGAATGCGGGTAGTGGCGTAAGCGCCGACACGTCGCCGGTGAAAATTACGCCCAACGCATCATTGTTTCCCAGCCAGATGAAGAGAGTCGTCGGCGCCAGGTTTTCCGCCCACTCCACCTGGCTGCGCGAAGTTCCCGTATAAACTCCGGGCTGACCCAAAACAAAATCCGTAAAGTTGTTGAATGTGAAAGCAGGCCGCGTGGTCAGTGCGTCCTGTACGTTTGCGCCGGGAACCGCGAGGTCCATGGCCTGTTCCAGCGGATTGCGGCGGCCGAGCGAGGTGCCGGGCA
>JANYCV010000364.1 GCA_025360145.1 Acidobacteriaceae bacterium | reverse complement strand
GACCGGGCCAAACTGACCAAGAGAATCGGCAGTCTCCCGACCGAGTCCCTGAGTGAGATCGGGGAGGGGCTGAAGGCAGCGATGGATCTCGACTAGCCTCCTCGAGTTCGAAAAGGGCTGTCAACATATCGGTTCTGCAGTTGGAAAGTCAACTTCCTGGGATCCCAGGTTGGGCGGTGGCTCCCCATCGCGGACGCGTTTAGAACTTTTGTGGTTTGCCCGCCGCCGGAGGTGCGGGTGGCGTTGCAAGGGAAACATTCAGTTGTGA
Source organism: Acidobacteriaceae bacterium (assembly GCA_025360145.1). Taxonomy (GTDB): domain Bacteria; phylum Acidobacteriota; class Terriglobia; order Bryobacterales; family Bryobacteraceae; genus JANXXV01. The sequence continues at coordinate 4,003 of JANYCV010000364.1, read as the reverse complement.
CGACGTGATCCTGATGCGCGCCGGCCCACGGAAATGGAAATGGCTGGTCGCGGCACCGAGTCTTCCCGCATAAACACTTCACGCGTCCGCGCGAAAAGCTGTCCAAGCGAAAAAACTGGCGCTGCATACCCGAATTGGAGTATCATCAGCAAACTTTATGTTGCGTGCAGCACTCTTTTCATTTTTGTTAGCCTTTGCCGCATTTGCCGAAAGTCGCGTTTACGAACTCCGCACCTACACATGCGTTGAGGGAAAGCTGGAACAGGTCGAAGCCATCTTTCGCGAAACTGCAATTCCCCTGTTCAAGGAACACCACATCGAGAGCGTTGGATATTGGATCCCCCAGGATCCGAAAAACGGTCACGCCAACACCTTGATATACATGGTTAGCCATCCCAGCCGTAAACAGGCAAAGAAGAACTGGGATGAATTCCACGCCGATCCACGATGGTTGAAAGCAATGGACGGCATCCCGACGAGTTCGATCATTCAGCGCGTCCAGTCGGTGTTCATGGACCCTACGGATTATTCCATCCTCAAGTAGTCGCGTTGCCCGGCACCGGGTTCATATATTGGGTACCGTATGCGGTATCATGTATTTGTGTCGGCAGCCGGTAAGACTCTCCAGAAGCTGCGCAGAACCCAGACTGGGTGGCGCATCGACGAGTTGCAGTCGGTGGCGGACGAAAATGGTGTAGGCTGGCGAAGACCAGGTCACGGCGGCAGCCACGTGATTTTCAGCGCTTCCGGAGTCCGAGAGATCGTATCGGTTCCTGCGAAGCGGCCGATTAAGCCTGTTTACATCAGACAGTTTCTGGCGCTGATCGACAATGCACTTGAGGTGAAGCAGGATGAGATTGAGAACAAATCGAAACCTTGACGCGTACCAGTTCACCGTCCGCCCACTATCCAAAGAGGAGGGTGGCGGCTACCTGGTGGAGTACCCCGATATCCCAGGGTGCATGTCCGACGGCGAGACGATAGAGGAAGCGATCGCCAACGGCAGGGAAGCATTGCGCGACTGCGTTGCGGTGCTCCAGGAGTCCGGCCGGAAGGTCCCAAAGCCGGGCATTGAAGCGGCACAATGGCGCCAACGGTTGCCGCGGACGCTCTACTCAAAACTGACTGTTCAGGCCAAGAATGAGGGCGTGAGTATTAACAGCTTCGTGACCTCGATTATCGCTGAGGCTATCGGAGTCAGGTCTGCGCCCAAAGGGAAACGCCGCTAAGGACGGACGCCAACTCATTGCAAGTCATCGGACCTCTCTGATTTGAAGAACATGTCAACAGAGTTCGAATCCACATTGGGGTCGTGTGAAATCGACCGAAGACCGGCAAAACTCGTTCAGATCAATCTAATGAAATGAGCAAGATAACAACAAATTCGAGAATGGATGAATGTCTCCCCACACTGGACGCAATTAGAACCATCGCAGCGTAAATCCCCCTCCGCTCGAACCGAGTCAAGTCATTAGTTGACAGGAGCACGCGAGCGAAACCGACAGGCCCGTCCAGTCTGGGCACCCAGTCAGGATGAATCTGAACCACGGCAGTGATCTTTTCTCAACTTCCGGTTTGGCGCCGACACGGCGGGAACCGCTATATTCCGATAATCGGACGTCACTAGCCGGAAGTACGGCCAAGTGATGAACCGTCGAACCCAGAGATCCCACTCGCGCAGCAAATGCCGTCAACCCACAGCGACCAACGCTATAGCGTTTTCAGGAATGCAATCAAGGCACGCTTGTCGGCAGGTGAAAGCGTCAGGCCGAACTCGTGTCCTTTGATTGGTCCGGGACCGATGTGGAATCCTTTCGGCACATAACCCTCATTGAGCCGCGCAGGGTCGAGCCATTCTTCCAACGTTTCGGCCTGACCGCCGTGACCGAAGGCGTTTCGATACCACAAGCCTCGGAGTGAGGGGACTTTGTAGAACCCGGTCCCGCGGCGCGACCGCATCGCCAACGTAGGATCTGTTCCCACGCAAACGTCGAGAATACTGTCGGTTTTTCGAAGGTCGTCCGGCACTACGAAACCCACAGCAGGTGTCAGCTTGTTGTTCGTGTACAGTGGTGGCGTGTGGCAGGCTTGGCAACCTTGCTGCTGGAAGATTTTCTCCCCCTTGAGCGCGAGCGCGTCACGGGCATTCGGATTCGGCGGCGGTTCAAGGGAGTAGAGATAAAGAGCCATCGCGTATAACTGCTCGTCGCTATACCTGGTTCCTTCTTCACCGTGGAACGGCGTGGTTTTGGAGCTCGGTTGGAATCCGCCAAAGTGCGCGCTTAAGTCGAGTCCCATATTAATGACGGCATAACGCATCAGATCCCCAATAGACCGGTGCCGTACGAGACCGGTTGCGTCCAGATAGCGGCGGTCCCGGATGCCAACTAGCAAGGGAATGTGCACGGGATGAGAGCGGCTCGTGCCCTGCCGCGCGAACACGCCCGGATGGTTCGCGGCGAGTTGCGCGACTACCTGATCTCTCGTCATCTGGTTCAAGAACTCTTCTTTGCTCTGTACCCAGGGGACCCCAAAAAAAGTCCAATCCGACTCCAACCGCCGCGCAAATGCCGCAGGCGTGCTTTCGCGCACCTGCTTTTGAGCAGCAGAACCAAATGGCCGGGCCACCACTCCCTGTGCTCCCACCAGAAAAGAGCCATCCGGCATGATGCGTGTGTGACAGTCCGCGCACGCGTTCACGCCGACCTCGATCAAACCCTTCTTGCGAATGAAGTATCGATGCCCGGGCCGGAACGGAACGACAGTCCCATCCGCCAAGACCGGCACAGTGGTGTCCAGTTCCGGGGGGCCTTCGGGGGCTGGACTGTAATTGATGTGGGACTGGAAGACCACCTTGCCTGTCTCAATCCAGTCCGCTTTCGTCCGCAGTTTAGAGGCATCGAAGATGATTTCGGGTTCCCTTTGTTTTAGCCATTCGCGGTAACCAGCAGGTTCTCGCCCGGGCGAATAAACGGGGTATGACCGGTACAACACCCGCTCTTTCAGGGTGTAGTAATCCTTGGAAGTCATGTAACGCGGAGACCGACCTGCCTTCGCCAGCGGCAATTCGAAGGTCTCGACTTCACGATCATTCCAGGAACGGGGGATTTCGGGATGGAAAGTTTGAGCTTTGATGCTGTAATGACTGGGCATAACGGCAGTTAGCACGATGAAGGCGAACGTTCGCATTGCGTTAATCAGCGTAACACACAAGGAACGCGACGCAACAATTGGCCCCTCGATGAGGAGTCTCCTCAAGAATGGAATGCTGATTAGAGCGCTCGATCACCTTGACAACGTACCTCGGCGTTAACATCGGGAGAAGTGCTCGTGTATCGAGTGGCCATTCCGGGTGTTGCGTGAGACAACCGAGGTACTTGCGCACACAAAGTGATTTGGTGGACGCATCGTCGGCGATGGTTGTTTTCCGACAGTACCGGAAGTAATGCCCTGTTGCCCCGGACTGCTGGCGAGCGACACGCGATCCGGAAGTTGGCTGAAGGCGTGGCACGGGATCCCAGGCAGGACTCAAACCTGATTCCAAAGGACTTAGACGAATTCCGACAAGAGCCTGTCAATAGAATCAACCAGTTGAAGGTCGGCTCCCCAGGTAAGATTTGAACCCAGGGTCAATCACCGGCGCCTGCCGCACCTCGCCGCCCCATCACAGCCGTGGCTTCGGGGGCGTCAACGGCACCCATGGGAATGTCCCTTTCTTCTTGACAGGCCGCCGGAAGACCTTGCCGCCCGAAGTGACGTACAGCGTCTGAAGTCCCGGGCCGCCGAAGACTACGTTTGTGGGATCGCTGGTATCGGGCTTATCAAGAATGCCCACCGTCCGGCCAGCCGGGTCGGCAATCTGGATGCCAAGCTTCGTCGCCACATACAGGAATCCATCGGTGTCCACCGTCATCCCATCCGCGCCGCTGCGCAGCGGGCCGGATTCCACTTCATCCGGGATCTCCAGCCGGTGAAACGGAACGCCGTTCAAGAGCGAGCCGTC
>JANYCV010000337.1 GCA_025360145.1 Acidobacteriaceae bacterium | reverse complement strand
GTTCTCGTTCACCTTCCAGCCGGTGAGGTCTTTGCCGTTGAACAGATCGGTCCAGCCCTTTTCGGCCGCGAAGAGCGGGAGCAGCGTGAGTAGCGTTAGCGAGATGAGTCTAGTCATTGGGATTTACAGGATGGTCGCGGTCTTGATGTAGTCGAGATTCGGGAAGCTCTTCTCGACATACGCGTTGCCTTGACTGGTGATTGCGCCTTGGTCGGGCTGTTCGCCGTAGCCGCCATAGAGGTGTTCAATGATTTCCATGCCTTCGACGACTTGCGCGAAGGGGGCGAAGCCTTGGGTGTCGAGACTAGGGTTGCTTTTCAGATTGATGAAAATTTGCGTGGTGCGGGTGCCGGGGCCCATGGTTGCGAATGAGAGGGCGCCGGTGCGATTCGTTTGCGTGACCGGGTCGTCCGTGATGGCGACGTCCCATTTTTTGGTGACGGCAGGGTTTGCGGCCAAGCCGAACTGCACTACGAAATTGGGGACGATGCGGAAGAAGCGGACGCCGTCGAAATACTTAGCCGTTACTAATTTGCGGAACTGTTCGGCACCGAGCGGCGCCCAATCCGGGTGGACTTCAATGAGGACCGGACCCTTGCTGGTGGTGAAGCGTACTTTGAAGGTCTTCGGTTTTTCTTCGGGAGCCGGGGCCGGGGTCGGTTTTGGGACCGGGGCCGGAGTCGGCGTTGGGGCCTTTTCGGGCGCGGGAGGCGTGGCGCGCTCCGCTTCGGCACTCTTCTTTTGTTGATCGGTGGAACTGGAGCACGCGGCCAGGAACAGGGCCGTCAGCAGGGTAAGCAGGAGCTTGGAATGGCTTCGCATGGGAGTCGTGACTATTTTAGCGCAGCTGGTGGGATTGCTCCATCGGCTATCCATGGCGAAATCGATGGACTTTAGGACGCGCTCGATTTCCGGTGGGATTGCCGCGGTTGGTTCGTAGATACGCTGGTGATTTCGATTGGGATGCCGGGACTGGGCAACTTGTCCCGTTTGCAGCAGCGGAGGCAGGGGCCTCCGCGCGGGCGAGGGCGCCCGCCCCACCGACTGGCCAGTGGACAGTGGCCAGTACTCAGTAGCCAGTGGGCAGTGGACAGTGGACAGTAGGCAGTGGACAGTGGACTGTGGACAGTAGGCAGTAGACAGTGGACAGTAGGCAGTAGACAGTAGACAGTGGACTGTGGGCAGTGGACAGTGGACAGTGGGCTGGCGGTGGCTGAGTCAAAACGCGTTTGGTTTCGCCGCCGTCCGGTATTCGATTGGCTGTGCGAACGCTCAGTCCAATGCTTCGGGCTTCAACTCGATTTGTTTTTCGCCGGCGGCTTTCTTTTCCCAGTATTTCTTCACCCAGGCTTCCCAACTTTTGCCGGCAGCGGTGTCCCGGCCGCTGAACGCGAGGCCGGCTATATCGGCGTAGGAGATGGATATTTTTTGATCTTGATCTTTCGGAAACAGGCGGACCCGGGAATCGGCCAGGGTGGTGCCCGGTTGGCGATCGAAAATATAGCCTTCGATCTGGGATCCGTCTTTAAGAGTGATGGTCACATCGCCCCGGTAATCGAAGGCTTTTTCTAGACCGGTGCGGAGTTCTTCTTGCGTGGCGGACTGCCAGACCAGACCTTGCAGATTCTCGCGGACCGCGCCCTGCGCTATTTCAACTTCGTCTGGATTGATGGGGGTCACGGCCGTTGGTTGTTGGCGCCTAATTGGACAAGGCCAGCGGGGTGCACTGGTTTCATCGGCTGGCTGAGTGCGGCCTTTGCTTCGGCGCTGGGGTATTTCGAGAATAGCGTGCCGCGTACCGTTGCCAAAAAGCCGCTCAACGAATTGAATGTGGCGTGTACGGCGGAGGCTTCATAGCCGCTATGCACCATGCAATTGGCGCACTTCGGGTTGCCGGATTCGGTGCCGTAGCGGTCCCAATCGGTGCTGGCCATCAATTCGGCGAAAGTCTCGGCGTAACCGTCTTGCAGCAGGTAGCAGGGCTTCTGCCAACCGAAGAGGTTGTACGTCGGCATGCCCCACGGTGTGCAAGTAAAGGTCCGCTTGCCCATCAGGAATTCCAGGAAGAGCGGCGAGAGGTTGAATTTCCACTCCGGTTTTCGGTTTGACAGCGCGGCATGGAAGAGGCGGCGGGTGCGGGCGCGTCCCATGAAGTGCTGCTGGTCTGGCGCCTTGTCGTACGAATATCCGGGAGACAGCATCATGCCTTCGACGCCGAGGTGCATCATTTCGTCGAAGAAATCGCGTAGGCTTTGCGGGTCCGCGCCATCGAAAAAAGTGGCGTTGGTGGTGACACGGAAGCCACGCTTGACGGCTTCCTTGATTCCCTCGACTGCAATGTCGTATCCGCCTTCCTTGCAGACAGACAGGTCATGGTGCTCTTTCTGGCCGTCCATGTGTACGGAGAAAGTAAGATATTTGCTGGGCTTGAACTCGCCGATTTTTTCTTTGAGCAGCAGCGCGTTGGTGCAGAGGTAGATGTACTTCTTGCGGGCAACGAGGCCCTCGACGATTTCCTTGATTTGCGGGTGCATCAGGGGCTCGCCGCCGGGGATGGAGACCATGGGCGCGCCGCATTCGTCGGCTGCCTGGAAACACTGTTCCGGGGAGAGGTTCTTCTTCAAGATATGGGCCGGGTACTGGATTTTGCCGCAGCCGGCGCAGGCAAGATTGCAGCGGAAGAGCGGCTCGAGCATGAGCACCAACGGGTATTGGCGACGCCCAGCGAGCTTCTGCTTCAGCACATACGTTGCTACTGTCCACATCTGTGAGACAGGTACACCCATCCAACACACCCCCGGGATTAACTCCCATTGTCCCATTAATCTGGAGCGATGGGCAATTCGGCGTAGAATAGAGGCCCCGTTTCCAGGGTCTGGTTGTGAGCGGGACTGGCCGTGACGGAGGACCGGTTCCGTTGCCGAGGCGCAATTCGTGCCGCTTCCGGATGTAGGGAAAGAACGGTTGCGTGGCTGGGACATCGCTGAAACAGGAAGTTGTTCGCACTTTGACACCGAAGGATATACGTTGCTGATCTTGGCTAGGATCATGAGTGCCGCCATCTGAGAATGCGCTTCCTTCACTTGGCCACAACCTGTAGTTTTGGGATTTTCACCAGGCTGTCTCCGGTGTGGATTCGTTTTGCGAAACGCAGCCAATTTCAATTTCGGACGGTTGGGCATTGGGTTTGTTTGTGCAATTTGCGGGGGTGCGAACTTCGTTTGCGAGCGGTGACGACGGGTGGCGCTTGGCTATGGTGTCTTCTAGCGGCGGATGGTAGGCGTCCTCTTCGGCTTGGGTGGCTTCGTATTTGCGGCGCTCCTTTTGCGCGGCTCTCAGTTCGCGGATGGCGCGGTACCAGGCGCGCTCTATGGTGGTTTCGTAGCGGCGGATGGTGTCGAAGTCGCGGCCGTGGTTCGACATGCAGATTGAGATTCCCTCATCGTTGTCGATTGGCGCCTCCGGGTCGATTTTGAGGCGGCTCTTTAGGGTGCCGAGACGGTTTTCGAATGTTGCGGTTTCTACCCTGCGGCAGCGGAGGAGACGCCAGTAGTTTTGCGCTATCTGATCTGCGAGGCGGTGTTCTTGTGGAGTGCGCGGTTGGTACTCCATGGTGATGCTGGCGCGGAGTTCGTGATAGTTTGCTTCGTCTTCGTGCTGCATTACTACGTGCTTTGCGGTGAGTCCGTGCTTTACCGCGTTCTCGCGGATCGCTGCGCTGGCTTCGGCGCTTAGCGGCCCTCTTGGGAGGCTCGCGTTGCGGCGGTTGGCCGCTACTTGTTTCGCACTTGCCATTTCCTTGTTCTCCTTCGGCTAAGGGTGTGGAGACGAGCCCTTGCGATTTCGAGTTTTGCATAGGGGACCTATGAGTGTTGCGGAGGGGTGGCTGTAAGTTGCTGATTTTAAGTGGAAGAAAGTTCAATGTTTTCTGTGATTGTGAAAGTTTTCATCGGCAGGGCGAAATCGAGGGAGCGGAGAAAGAATGGGCCGGCCTGATGGTGAAGGGGCTCGACTGCGGGCTTCGCCGCAACTTACGCTGAATATCGATTCCTTCCTGCGTTGCGAACGCCTCCAGTGGGATGAAATTTACTCCGGCTGCGAATTGGCTTCCTCTGTGCGATTCCCGATGTTGCTGACCAGTACCAAGGAAACCTTGGTCAGCGGACATCACGGGAGTAATCTCCGAGCGCATTGTTTGGACCCCATTAGGCGATTCAGATTAGAGAGCAGTGACGACTCAGGCCATGATTCGCGCGAAAGAGGCCGACGCAATTACTATCAGTCTTCTGGATGTGTTGGAAGGTTTTAGCCGCTGGGCTGGCTATCTTGTGTCTGTGCTTCTACGCGCATCAGCGACTCGGCGGTGGCAAGCGTGTCAGGGTGGTTCTCGCCGAGCACCTTGCGCCGGCCGAGGAGGCATTTGCGAAGGAGTCGAAGGGCGTCTTCGAGATTATTGGATTCGTACAAGACGACGGCCAGATTGTTCATCGACGTTAGCGTGTTGGGGTGCTCTTCGCCCAGCACGCGCGGCCGCGCAGCAGGGAGTATGTGACCGGATCTGGAATGTCGGTGCCGGGGACGCCGGTATAAACGGCCAGGAGAACTAGTCCTTTTTCGCCGCACGCTTCGCCATGGCCGGAGGTGATCACGATAAGCGTATTGTCGTACAAATTGCTTTGTTTTAGCCAGTTGATGAACTTGCCGATCTGCGCATCCGGGTGAGCGAAGCAACAGGCCATATTTAGAGCCTGTCCCGTTT
>JANYCV010000299.1 GCA_025360145.1 Acidobacteriaceae bacterium | reverse complement strand
CGACCGCGCCGGGGTCAAAGGCAAGATCATTCGCGTCAAGGAACTGCCTGATCTCCCCGACATCCGCCTCGGCTCCAACGGCGGCATCTCCAGCATCGACCTCGGCCCGCTGCCCCCGCGCAACCAAGTCACCGTGGAAGTAGACATCAGCCCGGAAGCCGTCATCGGCCCGGTGAACTTTCGCTTGCAGAACACGCTGGGCACCAGTCCAGAAGGCCGCTTCCTGGTGGAGCCCTATTACGGCGAAAGCCCGGACCGCGAGCCAAACAACACGCCCGAAGCAGCTTTTGAAACTTACCTCCCCACAATTCTGGTCGGTGAGATCGCAAAGCCCGGTGACGTGGACTTCTACAAGATCACCGCGAAAGCCGGCGAGCAGCTCGTCTTTGAAAACAGCGGCATGATCATCGGCTCCACCTTGCAGCCAGTGATCACGATTCTCCGCGAAGACCAGACCGCGGTCCGCACCTTCGGAGAAGACGGCGGCGCCGATACCATCCACTTCACGCACAAGTTCGACAAGGCCGGGACATACTACATCCGCGTTGCCGACTACCAGCAAAGCGGCCGCGCCAGCCACACTTACCGCATCAAAGCAGGCAACTTCCCGTTGGTCACGTCCGCGTTCCCGCTAGGAGTGCAAGCGGGAAAATCGGCGGACCTGACGCTCAAGGGCTACCAGTTGGGAAAGACCACAATCCACGTGAAGGGCGAGCCCAAGCCAGGCGAAGAAGACATCATGATGGTCCGCCCCCAGTTCGCCGCGGGCGCATCGTTCAACGAAGTGAAGCTCGCCATTGGCCGCGACCCCGAACTAATGGCCACTGGAACGAACACGGCACTAGCCTCCGCGCAGCCTGTCAATTTACCCATCACAATCAACGGCCGCATCGCCGCCCCGGTTAAGAATCTTCCCACTGAAAACTACTACCGCTTCCACGCCCGCAAGAACGAGAAGCTGATGTTCGAAGTAATCGCCAAGCGCCTCGATTCCGAACTCGACTCCATCGTGGAAGTAGTCGACGCCAAGGGTAATCCCATTGAGATGGCCACCGTCCGGTCCATCATGGAAACCTCCACCGTCCTCCGCGATCACGACTCCGCCACCCGCGGCATCCGCCTCGCTTCCTACACCGGTTTTGAAGCCGGCGACTATTTCATGATTGGCAACGAAATCTGCCGCGTGGAAGCCATGCCGCTGCAACCCGACGCGGACATCGTAGCCGAATCGTTCGGCGGCCAGCGCATGGCCTACTTCGGCACCAGCCCCGAAACGCAAGCCATGGACCACCCGGTATACAAGGTGCAGATGCATCCCGCGGGCAAACAGTTCACGCCCAACGGACTGCCCATCGTTCGCCTCTACTATCGCAACGATGACGGAGGCCCCGGCTTCGGTAAAGATTCGCTGCTCTCCTTCACCGCGCCCGCGGAAGCCGACTACTACGTCAAAATCCGCGACGTCCGCGGCCTAGGCGGCGACGAATACGCTTACCGTCTAAACATCCGTGCCCCAAGGCCCGACTTCCGCCTCGCGGTGAACCCCAAGAATCCGAATGTGCCCGCAGGCGGCACCATCCCAATCACCGTAACCGCGTTCCGCAAGGATGGCTTCGACGGCAAGATCGACGTAGCTTTAGAAGGACTCCCTGCAGGGCTGAAGGCAACGACGGGCGTAATTATGCCCAATCAGATCGCGACCACAGTTCTGCTGACCGCCGATGAATCCGCCAAGCTAGAAACCGCGGTCCCGTTGAAGGTCTCCGGCAAAGCCCGCGTAGGATCGGAAACGCTCGCCCACTACGCCAACCCCGACGACAATCTGAAGCTGATCGCCCTGATGCCGAAGCCCGATATCATCATGACCGCGCAAACCAAGGAAGTCACCCTTGAAGCGGGCGGCAGCGCCGAAGTCCTCGTCAGCATCCTTCGCCAGAACGGCTTCGGCGACCGGGTCCCGGTGGAAGTCCGCAACCTTCCGCCTCGCGTCCGTGTCCCGGATGTTGGCCTCAACGGTGTGCTCATTACCGAGGAACAAACCCAGCGCAGCTTCACCATCGAAGCCCTGCCTAGCGCCGAGCCTATTGAGCAGATGATCTACGTTTCGGGCAAGATCGAAACCCGCTCGGGGCTGGATAGTTCCTATGCTGCCGTGCAGCCGATCCTGCTAAAAGTGAAAGCAAGGGGCACAACTCTCAGCAGCGCAACCACTTCCAAGTGAAGAATCGTTGGATTATTCCAGTAGCCTTCGCGCTGGCGATGCCGTGCGCATGGGGGGCTTCGCCTTCCGCTTGTTCCAGTCCACCTTCAGGAGCGATTTCCTGGGTCTACACATCGGAGGCCTCATGGTCCGCGAAGGGAACGCGGCTCACCTCTACGATACGGGAGCTATCTGGGCCAGAGAGCTGCAAATACTTCCGGATTTGAACGGCATTCGGATGTACGTGCGCTCGCCGTTCTATGCGCTGATCCTGTCTCCTCTGACGATTCTGCCCCTCTGGCCGGCGTTTGTCCTCGAAATGTCGTTATTTTACATCGCGCTGCTAGCCTGCTGGGTGTGGGCTGCCAGCCGTTTCGGCCCGGACTCGCTGATCTGGAGCGCCATCTATTATCCGGCCGCGATTGGAACTGCATTTGGTCAGGACTGCGTTGTGCTTCTGGTCACTCTGATTCTCAGTTACAGCTCGCTGGAGAAGAACCGGCTGTTTCGCGCGGGACTACTGCTTGGCATCGGGCTTTTCAAGTTCCACTTGATCGTCTTGTTTCCGCTGGTATTGCTCATGCACCGCTAATGGCGCGTCCTGGCAGGGCTCACCGTCTCTACCTTCATCGCGCTAGGCTTGTCCTTCGCCGTACTCGGAGTCAAGGGCATCCCGGCCTACATCAGGATTCTGCAAGACACCGGCCAGGACACGCTGATCAACTCGCCGCAATCGATGCTTAACATCTACTCGATACACTCAAATATTCACATCGAGTCCAGAGCAGTAAATGCCCTACTCGCTTTGTTGATCGTCGGTCTCACGGTGGCCGCCGCTTATCGGGCTCCCATGTGGCGATGGTTCTCCGCCGCTGCGGCAGGGCCGCTGCTGATTGTGCCGCACTGTTATCTGTATGATGGAACCCTCCTGTTACTCCCGCTCTGGCTGGCCATGTTCCACTCGAACGTGAAATCGACCCGTGTCGCAGGTCTCATTCTCGCTTTTCCCTTTCTTTACTTCTCCTCATAAGCCACCCGAGGTACACGGTCATCCCGATGCTGCCGGTCCTGTTATTCCTGATCGCTCTGGCATGGGGAGGGTACCGGTCGGTGAATGCCGGCGTAGAATCGGGAAACGCTCAACTCCAATACGCACTCGATCCGCGAGCCTCTTGAGGACGGGGATCCGCGCTGCTGAACTACCGGCGGAGCACATGCGATGATTGCTCCCGAGTTGCCGTTCGACCGCGCGGAAGTTATGGTAAAGCGCGTCCCACGATGTTGTTCGTCAATAAACATAGGGGTCCGGAACGCCATCATGCCTCCCCATAATTGCCCGGCTTGGCCAATCCGGGCCAAATCGGCCAATCATAATTTCTCACAACCTTCAAGCAGTACATGAGATTCGGCCTAGGAGAGGCTCCCGCTTGTTCGTAACCCCTGTCTTTTCAATAGGCGGAATTTAGGTTTCGAAAAAACCGGGAAACGGGACAGGCTCTATGGTACGTGTTCCTCAACGGCTTCACAGCCAGGCGACGATGACAGGACGCATGGAAGAACTTGGGTCTAAGCCTGAACCAGGAGAGAGCCGTTTTCCAGACCCGCGCTCGAGAGCAGCGACTATACCCCTTCACTGCCGATGCATGGCATGTAGCGGCGGACCCGGTTGTGCAGCCACCCACGGCGATCCGGCCGGATGGAAGGCACAAATGGCTTTGATCACCTGCTCTTGGTCGCTTTGCGACAAATCGAAGTAGAAAGGCAAGCGCACCAGCCGTTCACTAACAGCCTCCGCCACCGGACAATCGCCTTTTTTACCGCCGAACTTCCGCCCCATAGGCGCCAAATGCAAAGGCACGTAATGGAACACAGAAAGGATTCCGTGCGCCCCCAGATGTTGAATGAAGGCCTGTCGGTCTTCAAGCGATGGCATCCGCAGATAGAACATGTGATAGGCTTGCTCGCACTCTGCGGGAATCTTCGGCAGCGGGATGCCGTGCTCCGCCGCCCAGCCCGCCAGTTCGCGGAAGTAGCGCCACCAAATCGCGCGGCGTGCACTTTGGATTCTCTCCGCGGATTTGAGCTGCGCATACAAAAATGCCGCGAGAACATCGGAAGGGGCGTAGCTGGATCCCAGGTCCACCCAGGTGTATTTGTCCACCTGCCCTCGAAAGAAATTGGCCCGGTTCGTTCCCTTCTCGCGGATTATTTCTGCCCGGTCGATGAACTTCGGGTCGTTCATAAGCAGCGCACCGCCCTCCCCGCAACTGATGTTCTTGGTCTCATGGAAGCTCTGGGTTGCCATGCTGCCGAAGGTGCCGAGTTGCCGGCCGCGGTAGCTGCCAAACAAGCCGTGAGCATTGTCTTCCACCACGGGGATTCCCCGCCTTTGCGAAATTTCCATGATTCGGTCCATCTCGCAGCCCACGCCCGCATAGTGCACCGGTACGATCGCCTTGGTCCGCTCCGTCAGAAGGGCCTCAATCTGTTCCTCGTCCACGTTAAGCGTATCCGGGCGGCTGTCGATGAACACGGGTCGCGCTCCTCTCAAAACGAATGCGTTCGCGGTCGAAACGAACGTGAACGAGGGGACTATGACCTCGTCGCCGGGCTGGATGTCCAGCAGCAGCGCGGCCATTTCCAAGGCATGGGTACAGGAGGTGGTCAACAGAACACTTGCCGCGCCTGTCTTGCGTTTCAGTAGCTCCTGGCAGAGCTTGGTGAAGTGCCCGTCACCGGAGATCTTGCCCCGTTTGATTGCCTTTCGGACATATTCGAACTCCTGGCCCAGCAGTGCAGGCTTATTGAACGGTATTCGCAGCTCAGACATGGAGGTGATACCAGCGTTGGGTGCTCTTCTCCCGGAATCCGCACCGCTCATACAGCCGGCGCGCCGCGTGGTTGCGGCCCTGCGTCACCACCTCGACGCGTGCAACTCCCTTCGTCCAGAAATATCGCTGCGCTGCCCTCACCAATTGCCTGCCGAACCCACGCCCTTGCGCACATTCCGCGACTGCCACCAAGCCGATGGAATTGGCTCGGCACGTAATATAGCCCGCGGTCCGATTTTCGTCGAAGCATACGAACACTGCGTCGGCCCACCCTTCGCAGCTCCGCCTGATCCAGGTAGCGTATAGTTCGTCGCAGCGTTTTCGGTCGAATAATGGATCGGCGTAGAAACGGGTATCCCGATGACTTCGCCGCGCAATGGCCTCCAATTCTTCCAGATCCTCTGTCTCAAATGGCCGAACTGACGGAGAGATCTCTTCGGAAGACCTTGATTCCCAGGCGTACGTCGCCCTTTCATCCACGCACCGGAAGCCTTCGGGTGTTTCCGGGGAGTTCGTTGACCCCAGGAAGTAAAGGCAGGAAACCTGATGAGAGCGGCACCACTGCCGCGCCTCGGACGCCACCAAGTGAGTCAACGCATCCGCATGTAGGCGCCCTACCCGGAAGCCGAAGAATTCGGTGTCCCAAGGAAGCAGCTCGATCATCCGTCAGTCCCCATATCCGGCTTCACCACATAACTGGGCTGCCCCATGCTTCGCACGTGCATGCGCGCCAGGTATTCGCCAATGACGCCCAGCGCAAATAACTGAATGCCGGAAAAGATCGCAACGATTGACGCCAGAAATGCGAACCCCGGAACCACCGCGCCTTGCAACACGAACCGGCCAATCACGTATGCCAATATAAGCAAGCCGAAAAGCATGAATCCGAAGCCAGCCATGCTGGCCAGTTGCAGAGGCAGTGTGCTGAATCCAGTCATCATGTTCATGGCATGCACGATCAGTTTCCGCACCGTGTAGTTCGACGTGCCATAGATGCGAGGCTCGTTGCGCACCGATACCGAAGCAAATCGCCGCGTGCCCCAGGTGAGCAGTACGTCGATGGAAACATACGGGCTTCCGTATTCGGCGAAGGCGCCGCGTAAAGCGGTCCGGAAACAGCGGAACGCACTCACATTGCCCGCAGTCTCGGCCCCCATCGAGTGCTTCAAAACCAGCTTGGTGATCACCGAGGACATATCTCTCCACAAGCCGTGCGATTCCCGTTCAGGCGTACCGTATACGACGTCCACCCCTTCGACGTGTAGCTTCTCCAAAAGCTTAGGCACCTCCTCCGGTGGATTCTGCAGATCGTCGTCCATCGTGACCGTCAGCGGATACCGCGCCGCGCGAATGCCGCACAGAAGCGCATTGTGCTGTCCGAAGTTGCGCACCAGGTTAATTCCGCGCACCCACGGAAACTGCCGCTCCAGCTTTTCAATAACATCCCAGCTTCTGTCGGGACTGCAATCGTTCACCAGGATCAGTTCCAGGGGCGCGTACACGGTACCCAAAATAACATCAATGCGCTGCACCAGCAGTTCCAGGCTTGTCTCGGAATTGTAGACAGCCACAACAATGGAGAGGGCCACGGCGCTATTGGGCCCTCTGGCGCGCGAATAAAAGCGCTGTCTTGTCGCTATCGATCAGTTTCCAGGCGGGATCATCCCGGACGCGGCCGGCCAGCAGGGATCCGGGTTCAATCACCACCAAATCCGTGTGGTAGCGGTCAAGCGTCGCCTGCCATCCGGATGCGCCGTTCAGCAGATCCCGCACCGTGCGGAACATCTTCTCCCCATAGAACGAGCGGTCATCGTAAAATACGCGCTGGCGCGGGTAGTTGCGATACAGAAGATAGTCCGCCCACTGCTCGGTTGTGAACATCCGAGCGGTGGCAAACTCGGGATGGCGCGCGGCCATCGCCACCGGAAACAGCTTGGTGTCGAACGCGGTGGGCCACTGCTCGCGCGGCGCCCATACGAAGATCGCGGCAAGGCCGGCCAGCGCCCATATGCTGTTTCGGGAAAACGCCGCACGCTTTTCGGTAGAGAGACCTTCCAGAATCCGCGAAACGGACCCACGAGGCTGCCGCAACGCAAAGGTACGCCAGTAGACCGATAACTCAGCCGCAACTATCGGCGCGACGATCACCACGAAGATCGTACTGTGGCGCACGGATGTCAGGGAAGCGTAGGCCAGCCCCAGAATCAGCAGCGGCTCAATAAACCGTCTTTGCGAAAGGAATAGCCCGCAGAGTGCTATTCCGGCCAGCAGGAAGACCATGAAATAGAGCTGCGGAGACGTCCGGAAAGAAGGGGCTTGGAATTCCTGGATGAGGTCGGTCATGCCCTTGGCTTGGAAATAAGACAGGATCTCCGCGTGTAGCTTCCAACCAAAGGGGTTGACGAACGTTGCCGCGCCGCAGGCAGCGGTAAGACCTGCGTAGCGCACAGTTGCCTCCCGTGATCCGTTGCCGAATGCCCGTTCGAGCGCGCTTCCCACAACCAAAACTCCCAGGTACGCAAAGAGGATCGCGAATCCGGGATGCAGGTTCACCCACAGAATGGTCAAGGGCGGAAGCAACCAGATCCACCGCGTGCGCCCTTCCTCTCCCGAAGCGCCATCATCCGGGCTGCGATCCTTCGTAAGGATCCACGCGGCAATCGCGATAAAAAGGAGCGTGAACAGGTGCGGGCGTGCGTGGTAGTGAAGGGAAAGCGCATTAGAGGCGAGCAGCGCCACCAGCAAAGCGAACAGCGTATTCGCTCTCGCGGTGAGCATAGTTCGCAATAAAACCGTGATTAGCGCGGCGATCATCACGCCGCTCAGGAAGACAATGCCCTTTAGGCCAAACGCGTGATCTAGCGCCGCGAACACGACCCCCGTACCCCACTCGACAGCCAACCAAGGTGCCCCGGGAAGAGTGAAGGAAAAAGGATCTCTTACGGGCGCCTGTCCATGCTCCAGTACCCAATTTCCGATAGCCGTGTGGAGGGCGACGTCGCCGTCCCAGAGCAGGCGTCTCCAGCCCGTCTCTGCCGTCAGGAAGGACCAAGCGATGACAGCTAGGAAAAACACGTCGCAGAGCGAAGGGATGAAGGATTTCCGTAGCCACGACGTTTTTGAGGGGCGGACTAGCGGGGGCGGTTGGATGGTAGCTGAATCCATATCATCTCCAGACGGTTCTATCGGCCGAATAGAGTGAATTCCTTAGGGTATCCCCGCAGGCGGCGCCCTGCCGTTATTGGTGAGTAGCGGTGCCGAAGCCTTTTTTCTCGTTGTCCCGGAAACCATCATTCGTTTCTGGAGGGAGAACCTCTTTCGCGCCGAGGGGGCTGCGGTGGAACTATATATCCGAAATGCGCCGCCAGGACGCATTTTCTCCACCGGCATGGACCCGGTCGTACGCTTGCGAGGCAAACTCGACTTCGAACCGATCGATCCCGAGCAGGTGCGAAGCGATCTGTCTAGTCTGTCGGAATGACGACAGACTCCTAGCAGCCGATAGACGCGCACCCCTGGCGATATACAATCAAAAAGCACTCATGTCGAACACATCGCTAATCCGTGACACCCTGAACGCAAACGAAGGCCTCGTCCGCCTCGCCCCCTGCTGGGTTCCCCGTTCTTTCCTCATGCCCGGAGGCCGCCTGAAACTCGACCCCCGCGATCTTTACGCCCTAGGCGCGCACCGCGGCGGCATCGATGAACGCTGGTTCTCCTCCACCACCAACGCCGCCAACGGTCCCGGCACGCCGGACGACGAAGGCCTCAGCTACATGGATCTCAACGGCACCAAGGTGCTGCTGAAAGAAGCCATCGACACCATCGGTGATGAGTTCCTGGGCACCGATGTCATGCGCGAGCGCGGCGGCTGGAACCTACTCTGCAAATTCTTCGACAACCTCGGCCCCATCCCGCACCACATGCACCAGAGCGACGAGTTCGCCAAGCGCGTAGGCCGGAACGGCAAGCCCGAAGCCTACTACTTCCCGCCGCAATACAATTTCAAGGACAACAATTTCCCCTACACCTTCATGGGCCTCGAGCCCGGCACCACGAAGGACGATGTAGTCCAGTGCCTCAAGCGCTGGAGCCAGGGCGACAACGGCATCCTCTATCTCTCAAAGGCGTACAAGCTCAAGCCCGGCACCGGCTGGCAGATCAACGCCGGCGTCCTGCACGCCCCCGGTTCCCTCGTCACCTACGAACCCCAAGTCAATTCCGATGTCTTCGGCATGTTCCAGTCCATGGTGGAAGGCCGCTACGTTCCGTGGGAACTTCTCGTCAAGGACGTGCCGCCGGAACATCACCAGGACTTGGACTACATCATGAGCATGCTCGATTGGGAAGCCAACGTCGACCCCGAATTCGGCGAGCACAATCTGTTCCATCCCACGCCGGTGCGCGACGAAGCCGCAATGTACGCCGAGGGCTACTCGGAGAAATGGGTGGTCTACTCCACCGGTCACTATTCCGCCAAGGAACTAACCGTGGAACCCGGCCGCTCCGTCACCGTGAAAGACGCCGCCGCCTACGGCCTGATCGTCGTCCAAGGCGTGGGTTCCATCGGCAAGATGGACGTGGAAACGCCGTCGCTCATCCGCTACGGCCAGCTCACCAAAGACGAACTCTTTGTCACCGCCGCTGCGGCGAACCGCGGCGTCACTGTGACGAATCGCAGCGACAAGGAAAACCTGGTAATGCTGAAACACTTCGGTCCCGGTAATCCCGACGCGGCGCAATTTATCCGCTAAAAGCGGCTTGTGCTATTCGCCTTACCTCATGAACCGAGGCTTAACTACTGGAAATCACACGACGATGCCAAAACAGTTCTTCAATACATCATCGAAGAACTGTTCGACGGCTTGTTGAACCGGCAAATCGCCTGAAGTGACTTTCTTGCCATTTTCGAAGTTGATAACTTTCAACTTTCGAGTCTTGGGATCTACAACGAATTCGCGGAGTCGAATCTTCGGCTCCTCTACAGGTTTTGGCTCTTGGTCAACAAACCAATTCAACTGCAATGGAATCGCACGGCTTCCCGAATGCTGTTTATGGTCCCGAAAGAATCGGAAAAAGAAATAATGGCCCTCCCCCGGACGGCTCGATCGAAAATCGAGGGAGAAGAACCACATTGCTGCTGATGCCTTGCCCATCTCCTCTAACTGAAGAAATTTAGTCAGGTCAGGAACGGGATAACTCTTGAAGTCCACCCAAACCGTCTTCAGCGAGTCGCTAATCAGGTCCGCCCTGTTCTCAAACTCCAGGCGGATGTTCTCCATCTGCCCAAGCCACAACTTGTACTCGCGTTCTTGTCTGCGCCGTAAGACTTCAGTTTCTTTTTGGCCCCACTTGGCAGCCCATTGACTAGCCCGGATGGTTTCATCCTGGATTCGCTTCATCTCTCCGAATACTTCCAATCCCCGATCAAGCATCAAGGTGACTAACGGCGAATATAAGCCCAGGTCCGCGTAACTAAGCGCTTCATAGTATCGAGGCCTCTCCTCCCGGCGGACATTTACAATCGGGTATCCTCCACGCAGCAAAACCAGATTCATTAGCAGTCTCGCTACTCTGCCGTTGCCATCGACAAATGGATGAATTGCGGTGAATTTATGATGAATTACCGCGGCTCGCACCAGAACATCCAAACCGTCGTCTTGGGTCATCCAGCGAACGAGCACTTCCATTAGCCCCGGAATTGCCAAAGGTTCCGGAGGCCTGAGTTCGCTGCCTGTAATCATGACTCCAATACTTCGGTATTCTCCGGGCCTGGCTTCGGAGCTATGACCGACTACCATCCGATGCATCTCCCTCAGGTCTATTTCGCGGAATGATGTGTTTTTTTGAGTACACTCTTCCAGGAAGCTAAAAGCGGAATCGAGATCTTTGACTTCAAGTTGATCCGCCAAGGGCTTATCATTCAGCTCAAGCCCCTCGCGAACCACGACCTGTGTTTCATGTAGAGTCAGCCTGTTCCCTTCGATGCCGGTGCTGTGGAAGATGTGCTGAATGCGGAAATACTCCGACAGCTTTTTAACAGCTGCCTCATCGAGAGGCCCAGAATTGCGAAACACTTCAATCTGTTCATGGAGCGAGATAATACGCGCTTTGGCGTCTGGCTCTAGTTCCAACTCTTCAATCCGGTCAGGATAAAAGCCCATATCGACGTTAATCATAGATTTGTCCACATTCCTTGCTGGTTCGCGATGGCTCGTTCCTCGTGTTCGTGGGTGAGGGCACCCTCCCAGGAATTGCGTATTGCCCTTTTTTGATCTTTGACCTATTCCTCAAATGGAAAACGGGGTGCTTCGAAAAGCACCCCGTTCGCCGCGTCAATCGGATTTGACCCTGTAGTTGTGACTTCTTAGTCCCCTTCAAATCGGGGAGCTTCCATTCTAGCATCGAAGTGAGAACTCCCGCTCCCGCCGGCCACTCTTTGTTTTAGGCCCCGATGCGAGATCCGTTACTGGCGCCGATGTCGGCTCTCGGCCTCGGCATTCTGCTCTGCCGCTTCGTCCACTTCGACGCGCGCGAACTCGCGTACCTGCTTGCCGCCTTCGCCACCCTCACCGCATTCGCCGCCCTTTACAGCACCCGGCGCATCGCACTCCTCTGCGCCTTCACTGGCATCCTCTTCCTGGGCTCCGCCACAGCCGAGCGTCACCGCCTAGGCCCGCCCCCGCAGCTCAACGCCGAAAACGGAGAGTCCCTCACACTCGCCGGCTGCGTCATCGAACCGCCCGCCTTCACCGAAAACCGCGAGCAGTTCGTCCTGGAACTGGCCCCGCGCGCCCGCGTCCGCATCAATTTCAACCTGAAGGATGGTGAAGTGGCCCCGCCTCTCCACTACGGACAGAAAATCGAGATCGACGGCAAGATCCGCATCCCGCGCAACTTCCAAAATCCCGGAGCCTTCGATTTCACCGGCTTCCTCGCCCGCCAGGACATCTATTGGACCGCCTCGTCCCGCGCAACCTCTGACCTCAAAATCCTCCCCGGTGAATGCGGCAATAAATTCTGGGCGGCGATTTACAAGATCCGCGTCGCCGCGCTCGATCGCTTGGAACTGCTCTACAAAGGCGACGCCTACGCCATCGGAATGATGGAGGCCATGCTGCTCGGCGAATCCTCCAAGCTCGAAAAGAACTGGACCGATCACTTTCGCCGCACCGGCACCTACCACGCGCTGGTCATCTCCGGCCTCCACGTCTCCGTGCTAGCCGCCGCCCTGCTCTTCCTGCTGCGAATGTGCTTCATCCCGAAAGACTACGCTCTGCTCATCGCCGCCGCCGGCGCCTGGCTCTACGCGCTGGTCTCCGGCTGGCAAGCGCCGGTGGTCCGGTCGGCCGGAGGCTTCACGCTGTTCCTCATCGCCAAACTCTTCTACCGCAGCGGCCGCCTGCTGAACCTGCTGGCCGCCGTAGCCATCGCGTTCCTCGTCTTCGATCCCGATCAACTCTACGACCCCAGCTTCCAACTCTCGTTCCTCTCCGTGGCCGCAATCGGCGCGCTAGCCGTGCCCCTGCTGGAGAAAACCTCCGGCCCCTATGCCACCGGACTGCGCGAGATAACCACCGAAGACCGCGACATTTTTATGGAGCCGCGCATCGCTCAGTTCCGCGTCGAACTCCGCCTCATTGCCGAGACCATCGCCATCTGGACGCGCATCCCCCTCAACTGGATCACGCAAGCCCTCGGCCTCTTCCTGTGCGCCGTACTCTACGTCTACGAACTGGTCGCCATCTCGTTCGTCGTGCAAATAGGCCTCGCCCTGCCGATGATCGAATACTTCCATCGCATCTCGTTCTCCGGACTCTCCGCGAACGTGCTCGTGGTCCCGCTGCTCTCCGCCGCCATTCCCGTTGGATTTCTCGCCATCCTCACCGGATGGTACTGGCCGGCAGCGATCGCAGGCGGGCTGCTGGCAACATCCCAGCGCGTAGTGGATTGGCACGTGCGCTTTGAACCCTCCTGGCGCATGCCGGACCCGCCCCTCTGGCTCGCCCTGGCCTTCGTAGCCGCACTGCTAACCACGGCCTTCCTGGTGAACGCCCGGCGCATTCCGCGCAACGCAGCCATTCTCACCGTAGCCGCGCTTTTCGTCCTGTTGAACTGGCAACCCTTCGCGCCCCATATCCCGCAAGGCAAACTTGAACTCACGCTTATCGACGTAGGCCAAGGCGATAGCCTGCTGTTGACGCTTCCCAACGCCAAGACGATCCTCATCGACAGCGGCGGCTTCCCCGTCTTCGGAACTGCCAAAGTAAAGCCGAAGATGGACATCGGTGAAGATGTGATCTCTCCCTACCTCTGGAGCCGCGCCATCCGCCACATCGACGTCCTGGTCTGCACCCACGCCCACGAAGATCACGTAGGCGGCTCGGCCGCGCTCATCGAGAATTTCCACCCTACGGAGATATGGACCGGAGCTAACCCTGCCGATAGCCCGGTCTGGATCGCCATCCGCAACAAAGCCGCAGCCTTCGGAGTCAAAATCGTTCCGCTGCGCACCGGCAACGCCTTCGAATTCGGTGGCGCGCAAAT
>JANYCV010000293.1 GCA_025360145.1 Acidobacteriaceae bacterium | reverse complement strand
TCCAACAAACAGCAGATACCCGCCCAGGAACGGTTCGGAAATTGCGCCCGCTTCGGGGTCCAGCAGCCGCTGCGCTTCCACGCAAGCGACGCCGTCTTCGGCCTCGGCCATCTCCAACCGCCGGGCCAGGTGATGAGTGATGGAGAGCATTCCTAGAGCTTCTCATGCTCCAGCAGTTGTTTCTTTCGATCCACTCCCCAGCGGTAACCGCTGATGCTGCCGTCTTTGTGAACTATGCGATGACACGGAATCGCTACCGCAATCCGGTTCTTCGCGCATGCGCCGGCAACGGCCCGCACGGCCTCCGGCTTGCCGATTGCCCGCGCGATGTCCGCATACGACGCGGTAGTGCCATACGGGACGGCCTGCAACGCTTTCCAGACCACTCTTTGGAATACCGTGGCGCGGATGTCCAGGGGCAGCGGAAACTGCCGGGTTTTTCCTTTCAAGTGCTCTAGCATTGCGGTCACGGCGGCGGTCACGGCGGCGGTCAGCGGCCCGGCATTTCCGCGGCAATCGGCGGCTGGGAACTCCGTGCGCAGGCCTTCCTCGAGCGCCGCGTCGGAATCGCCGAAGGTGATCGCGCAGATGCCCTTTTGCGTGGACGCCACCAGCATTCGGCCCAACGGCGAGTCGGCGAGCGCGAAATCGATCCGTTCGCCTTTGCCGCCCTTGCGGTAAGACGAGGGCGTCATCCCCAGTTCGCCGCCGGCGTGTTCGTAGAACCTGCTGGACGAACTGTATCCGGCTTCGTAGATTGCATCGGTCACCGCGCCTCCGTTCACCAAGCCTGCCTTCAGGCGCGAGGCTCTCAGCGCGTTCGTATACTCGCGAGGACTCACTCCGACCGCGCTCTTAAACGTCCGTTGCAGATGGAAAGGGCTGAGCCCGGCGAACTTACTTAGCGCCGCCAGCGTCAGCGGTTCTTCCAGGTGGTCTTCGATGTGTCCTTCGATATACCGGCACACGCGCTCCGCGATCCCCGGATTCGCCTCCGTTGGCTTGCATCGCAGGCATGGGCGGAACCCAGCCTGTTCGGCTTCCGGACTCGCGTCGAAGAATATCACGTTCTCCCGGTTCGGACGCCGCGAAGGGCACCCTGGCCGGCAATAAATTTTAGTGGACTTTACCGCATAGAAAAACCTGTCATGCAGGTCTTCCTCTCGGGAAAGCACCGCTGCCCAACGTTTTGTGTCCTGCATATTCTAACGATACGGAATTTGGCGCAGCGGTGCTATCCGCTTCTTGCTGTCGAACTGCCGCCGCTGTGATATTCTGATCTCTGCGAAAACAAAAGGACAAAAACCATGAGAGTCGGCGTTTTCACAGCATTGCTGTCGCAGTTTCCGCTGGACAAAGTTATTGAGAAGCTGAAGAGCCTGAATATCAATACGGTGGAACTGGGCACCGGCAATTATCCCGGCGACCCGCACTGCAAGCTCTCCATGTTGCAGAACAAAGCGGCGCTCAAGGAATTCAAGACGCTGCTGGATGACAATGGCTTTTCGATCAGCGCTTTAAGCTGCCACGGCAATCCCCTCCATCCCGATCCGGCCGTAGCCAAGGCTTATCAGGAGACCAGCAGGAAGACCATTCTGCTTGCCGAGAAGCTGGGTGTTTCCACCGTGATCGACTTTTCCGGCTGTCCCGGCGACAGCGACAAAGCGAAGTATCCGAACTGGGTGACCTGCCCCTGGCCGCCGGAGTATCTGGAAGTTCTGGCTTGGCAGTGGGATAAGAAAGTGACCCCGTATTGGACTAAACAGGGGAAATTCGCCGAGGATCATGGCGTGAAAATCGCCGTCGAAATGCACCCTGGTTTTGTCGCCTATAGTCCTGAGACGATGCTGCGGCTGCGGGCCATCGGCGGGAAGGCGGTTGGCTGCAACTACGACCCGAGCCATATGTTCTGGCAGGGAATCGACCCCATCGCCGCCATCCGGGTCCTGGGCGACTGCATCTTCCATGTCCACGCAAAGGACACCCAGATCTACGAAAGGAACCTGCCCGCGATGGGCGTCCTGGACACCAAGAAGTACACTGACGAACGCAACCGCGCCTGGATTTTCCGCACGTGCGGCTATGGCCACGATGCCGGCTGGTGGAAGGAATTCATTTCCACGCTCCGCATGTTCGGCTACGACTACACACTGTCTATTGAACACGAGGACACACTCATGTCCCCCGATGAAGGTCTTACGAAGGCGGCGAATTTCCTGAATTCGATTGTGATTCGCGAACAACCCGCCGCTGCCTGGTGGGTCTAGCAGGCCGAATCATCGATTTCCGCGGGGAACAGCGCACAATCGTGGGCCGCGCTAATCGCGTGCGTGCCCTGGGCGGCATACGAACCCCAGCATCGCTTTGACCGCACAAGAACAGGCCGTTGGAGCGCTGGAATTGACTGTGAACCTCGGAGCTATCGGCACCGAAGATCCCGATCACTGAACGGCAGAAGCGCCGCCGGGGAACGCGATCGGACAACGTTCAGTCCTTCGCCGAAGCCAAAGTCGGGCGTCGTAGTCCAAATCAGATCTCCACGCGAGTTTTGGACGGATGTCCGCAAGCGGATATGATTCTGGAAGACATTAAAAAAGGGGGAACCTGGCGTAGGCCAAGTTCCCCCTTTTTTTTCGATTCTCAACAGCACCTAGCTGACCTGGGATAGCCGCCGTTTCCAGAAGAGGCCGACTACACCGGCAGCGAGTAAGACGACCGTGTAGGACGGCTCAGGTACTCGGTCGATCCCAAAAGAATCGAAGCCAACTGAATCCGCCGAATCCCCGTGCAACTCAACCTCAATGTTGAAACTAGCGACCTGCGAGATCGTGGCCAGATAATTCGCGGCAAGAGTTCCGGTTCCCGCAGTTTGCGTAAAAATGCCCATTGAGAATAGGTTATTCTCGGTGGGCAGATTCCATCCAGTGGGTAGATTGAAACAAGTCGGACAGGCCACGAAATTGTAAAGGTTCGCTTGAATGGTCACGCCATTGATACCCGTAATGTCGATTTTCCCAGTGTTACCAGTCAAGGGCTTGTTGCCTTGACCAGACAATTGCTGCAAGGCGAAGTGAATGTAATAAGCCGTTCCCCCGTTTGCAGAAATATCGAAACTCCTGAGATCCGCGAATCCGCCGGATTGGGGTAACAGAGCAAGAGGAGCGTACAGTTTGAGAACGCCATTATTGCCCGAGTCCTTCGCACTGATCCATCCCAGACTGGGACAGCAGCCCAAGCCGTCGGCATTATAACTAGGCCTAAGACTGTTTCCGCCCGTCTCAGTCCATCCGTTTTCACGTAGCGCCGTATTATCGAAGTTCTCAGAGATCGGCGTCGCACTGCCGAGACTCGCAAGCAGTAGTGCTACGCATAACAACAATAAAATCCTATAAGGCCGATTACCGGACATACGTTTCAAACCTCCTCCGAATACGCAAAGCAAGTCTAACATGGAGAGCTTATTTAGTAAATCTCCCAACCGTACCAGTACTTTATGGCGGCCAGTTTTGGCCTCCATAGTCCGGTAGCTCTCTCATTTAAATTTAGACAACTCAGCTACGATCAACTCCGCATGACAAAACGGATCTTAATCGCTGCCCGATTTTAACACACGACGGCTTTCCGTACAATAGCTATTTACACAGATCCCTGCGTATCGGGCAACACGTTAGAATGGAGAGATCTACTGAAATTCCAGGAGCATCCATGGCAAGAATACGGATTGGTATACTCACCGGAGGCGGCGACGTTCCCGGGCTGAATGCGGTCATTAAAAGCGTTGTCTACCGGGGCAGCGACTGCGATTGTGAGGTAGTGGGCATTCGCCGCGGCTGGGAAGGTCTGACGCACGTCAACTTCGAAGATCCGGCGAGCACGGGGAGATACATCCTTCCGCTTACCCGCGAAAACACAAGATCGGTAGACCGGACCGGAGGCACGTTCCTCCATAGCAGCCGCACCAACCCTTCGAAGATGAAGCAGATCCCGGACTTCCTGCAGGGCGTCGAGTTCCCCAAGGCCGAGAGCACGAAAGGCGGTATTACCTCCATCGTCAGCGACATGAGCTCGCAAGTGATGAAGAACATTGAGACTTTGAAACTCGATTATCTGATTGCCATCGGCGGCGACGACACTCTTAGTTACGCCGCCCGCCTGGACAAGATGGGAATGAAGGTCATCGCCATCCCGAAGACAATGGACAACGACGTCCGGAACACCGAATATTGTATCGGCTTTTCCACCGCAATCTCCCGCGCCAGCGACGCCATCAATCGCCAGCGCACCACCGTCGGTTCGCACGAACGCATCGGGATTTTTCGCGTGTTCGGACGCGACGCCGGTTACACCGCGCTTTACACCGCCTACGTCACCTCCATTCGCTGCGCCATCCCCGAATATAAGTTCAATCTGGAGAAGATGATAGACCTGCTCATGGCCGACAAGAAGAACAACCCGAGCAACTATTCGCTCATGGTCCTGTCGGAAGGCGCGGAATGGGAAGACCATAAGATGCAAGAGTATGGCGAACCCGACGCGTATGGACACCGCAAGAAAATGAGCGTCGCCGAAGATTTCAGCACCGAACTGAAGCATCGCTTCAGCGAAGAAACGGTTGTCAGCGACCTGACCTACGATCTTCGCAGCGGCGATCCGGACTTTACCGACAGGCTGATCGCCTCCACCTTTGGAACCATCGCGCTGGATGCCGTCCTTGAAGGCAAGTCTGGCCTGATGGCTGCCATTCAAGGCGGGTGCTACGCTCTGGTGGCGATTCCCGACCCCAAGCTGGGCCCTCGCAAGGTGGACATCGCAACGATGTACAACACTGATCGCTATAGGCCGAACTATTCGAATAAGCTTGGTCTCCCCGTATTTCTGACCAAGGGATAAACTCGCGCGTCGAAGCCGCCGGAATCACCGGAGCGGGTTTTTCCGGCGGCTTGGCCCTACGCCGCATACCGGATGATCTCCAGCTCGGCCGCACCGTCAACGGCTGCTAGAATTTGGTCCACCCGGCCGAGTACCGCATTCTCGATCAAATATTGAGCGCAGGTCTCGCACTGAAGCACCGGAAGGCTCTTGAGGATCACGATCGTCTGGTCCGAAGTCTTGAATGGCAGATCGCTCGTCGTCGATCGCATCTGTGCTCCACAGACGGTACATTTCATCGCTGTACTCTCCTCGTTTTCCAGTCATCTTCCCACTCCACCTCGCTGGGCCGGTAGGCCTCGCCAGCTGACTTGGCGAGCACCAGATAGCTGGGGAGGTATTTGTCTCCCGGGTATGCTTCAACCATTTTCTAACTCCCGACAGCGTCGAGAATAGCATCTTGCGGGATGAACCGCCCTTTAAGACGCATGTTCACGTGATACGCCCACAGGACC
The DNA here is from genome assembly GCA_025360145.1 of Acidobacteriaceae bacterium. Lineage (GTDB taxonomy): Bacteria > Acidobacteriota > Terriglobia > Bryobacterales > Bryobacteraceae > JANXXV01. The sequence continues at coordinate 5,570 of JANYCV010000293.1, read as the reverse complement.
CGCTGAGTCCGGATGCATTCCTGGATGAAGCGCAGGGGATCACCAGGCAAGTTCCGGTCAGCGGGATTCATGCGCCGTTTAATAGGTCTCCCCGTTCGGTCCGTCTAACGATCTGGAGGCGGCGCGCTCCGTCCAACATCCCAGCGGCACTCTGTTCCTGACTCTGCCCTCGATTCGCTCCCCTGCGAACGGTGAGCTGTGGCCTGAAACCCGATACACTTTGGTCACCCCCGAATTTTCATTCTGAGTTTTCCGGCAGGCATTAGTCTACCGCAGACTTTCGTTCCAGGCCGGAGCCGCACGATACAATCGAGGTCTAAACCGTGCGTTGGCCCCCCTGGCTCTACCAAAAACCGAAGGTCAGTCTCGATGAAATCCGGCGCAGCTTCAATGAAGCCGCGGCCGACGAGGAGCATTTCCCCTCTACCATCGATCCCCGCATCTACCACGTCCAGTTGATTCTCGAATACTTCGGCGATCTCCGGACCGGCCGCGCACTCGACGTCGGCTGCGGCAAGGGCCGCTTCGCCCGCATTCTCAAAGAGCGCAATCCGGACGCTCTGGTCGCCGGTCTGGATCTTGCCGAAGCGATGCTGCGATTCGTTCCCAAGGAAATTGCGCCCTGCTCGGCGTCCATGACGGATCTGCCCTTCGCCAACGATTCGTTCGACGCGGCCTACGCCACCGAATCGCTGGAACACGCCGTCGATATCGAGCAAGCCATCGCCGAAATCTGCCGTGTGGTGAAACCGGGCGGCAAGATCGTCATCATCGATAAGAACGCCGAACACTGGGGCCGGCTGAAAACTCCGGCCTGGGAGAAGTGGTTCCGGCGGAAAGAACTGGAGAAACTGCTGGGCCGGCATTGCACCGAGGTCTCCAGCCGCTTCATCTCCTACTGGGAAGACGTGGAACCCGACGGTCTCTTCCTCGCCTGGTTGGCCCGAAAATAAAGTCGCACGCCGCAAGCTATCCTAAATAGATAGAGTTATGAGCGACAGCAACGCAACAACCCCCTTCTCGGAAGTCGTCGAGACCCAAGGGCACCTAATCGATTCGCACCTGATGGAGCGAATCTTCGACACCGTCGTTGAATTCCAGGGCAAGTTCGAAGTGGAACGCTTCGAAATCGGACGCACGAACAGCGATCCTTCGCACCTCCGCCTGAAAATTGAAGCTCCCACCCGGGAATCGCTCCTGCAGATTCTGCAAACGCTGGTGAGCCTCGGCTGCTCGCCGGTGGATTCGGGAGACATTGAAACCCGGATCATTGAGAAGGACCGCTGTGCGCCGGAGGATTTCTACTCCACTACCAACCACCGCACGCTGGTCCGCCGCGGACAAAACTGGATTGAAGTGGAGAACCAGCGCATGGACGCACTGGTGCTGATCAAGGACGGCCGGGCATTTTGCCGCAAACTGCGCGACATCAAAGCCGGTGATGAAGTGGTGGTGGGCATGCGCGGCATCCGCGTGGTCCCGGAATCGAAGGAACGCGACCGTCTGGCGTTCGCTTTCATGAGCAACGGCATCTCGTCGGAGCGCCAGGTGGAAACCGCGGTGCAGCAGACCGCCGCGCTGATCCGGCAGTCGCTCGAAGCGAACTTGAAAATCATCGTCGTGGCGGGGCCCGTCGTCGTGCATACGGGCGGCGCGGTGCATCTGGCCCGGCTCATCCGCAACGGTTTCGTACAAGCCCTGTTAAGTGGAAATGCGCTGGGAGTTCACGATATTGAATCGGCGCTGCTGGGCACTTCGCTTGGCGTGCGCCAATCCGACGGCCGCCCGGAAGAGCATGGCCACCGCAACCACATGCGCGCCATCAACGCCATCAACAATTGTGGAAACATTGCGGGCGCAGTGAAAGTTGGCCGTCTCACCAGCGGCGTGATGTATGAATGCGTGAAGAACAACGTGCCGTTTGTCCTGGCAGGCAGCCTGCGCGACGATGGTCCGCTACCCGACACGGTCACCGACATGAACATCGCGCAGGACCTCTGCGCCGAACACCTGAAGGGCGCGGGCGTGGTGCTGTGCCTCGGTTCCATGCTGCACTCCATCGCCATCGGCAACATGCTGCCAAGCTGGGTGAAAATTGTCTGCGTGGATATTAACCCCGCCGTCGCCACCAAAGTAAGCGACCGCGGCACCGGGCAGGCCGTTGGCGTAGTGACCGACGTGGGCCTGTTCCTGGAACATCTGGCCAACGCGCTGGTGGGAATTGGTGACGCATGAAACGGTTATATACCGATGAGCACGCGCGATCCGGCGTAGATGCCAAGCTGCCCGAAATCGAAACATGGCCCAATCAGTATCCCGGCTATGAAATCGAAATCGTGATCCCGGAATTCACCTCCATCTGTCCCAAGACCAGTTTGCCCGATTTCGGCAAGCTGACGCTTCGCTACGTCCCGGACAAGCTCTGCCTGGAACTGAAGTCGCTGAAGATGTACGAACTGGAATACCGCAATCTTGGCATCTTCTACGAAAACGTAGTGAACAAGTTTCTTCGCGACGTAGTGCGTGCCTGCAAGCCCGTCTCGGCTACGGTAGTGGGTGAGTTTACGCCCAGGGGCGGTATTCAGTCTCGAATCACCGCGAGTTGGAGCGCAAGCCGGAGTAAGCCGCGTGGCCGCTGACCCGGACCCGAAAATCGAAGAACTGGCTGTCATCATCCGGTTAATCGAGGAACGGGTGCGAGCGCATCATCCGTCGGGTCAAATTGCGAGCCTCGGTGTATCGCTGCCCGATCTGATGCCGGTGGTTCATGCACGCGATGCCGCTGAAGCGAAGGTAGCGGCCATCGGTACGGTGAATCCCCGGCCCGGCGGCCTTGGAAACTCGGCCATCCAGTTCACCAAACGCCAGATTGCCCGCGCGCTCGGCTGGTTTGTACGCGATCAGGTGCAGTTTAATCGTGCGCTGCTGGGATGTGTCGAGTCTCTGTTGACCGCACTCGGCGAGGCGAACCGCACCATCTCGGTGCTCTCCGTCAGGACCGATGAGCGCTTCCACGCGGCTGCCGCCGATGCCGCTGCGTTGCGCGAGGAAGCATCCGAACTGAAAGATATTCGTGTCCATTGGATCGCGTGGCGCGACGAGTGGCAGCGCAAACAGTTTTCAAGCGAAGTGCAGTTGTTGCGCGGCATGGCCGACCTGCAGGCCGGATTCCATCACCGGGCGCTGCTAATGGAAACGAACTTTCGGCAACTGGAAGCGGGTTTTCGCGACGCCATCAAAGCGCAGCATCTGGATTTCACAGCTGCGATGCAGAAATCCATGGTGGACATTCAGAAGCGGCTTTGGGACGACATGGAACGCATCCGCCTTGACTACGAACGGCTGATCCATACGGAATTGCGAATCATCCGACAGCGCGCGATTCTGCATCCGGAGCCGCCCGCGCCCCCCGTTTTGCCAGCTCCGCAGCCAACCCTCGCCTTCGACTACGCCCGCTTCGCCGAACGCTTCCGCGGCACTGAAGAATATGTCCGCCGCAAGCAGTCGGTCTATGTTCCGCACTTTGCCAGCTGCGCGCAGGTGCTGGACATTGGCTGCGGCCGCGGCGAGTTCCTCGAAGTCATGAAAGACGCCGGCATCGCCGCTCGCGGCATAGATTCAGACCCGGAATCGATAGCCCTCTGCCGCGCCAAAGGCCTGGACGCAGAAGCGGCCGACCTTTTCACGTATCTCAACAATCTTCCAGACGCCGCTCTCGATGGAATCTATTCCTCGCAAGTTGTCGAGCACCTTCCGCCGGAGCGCATTCCGGAACTGATCCGTCTCGCAGGCGCGAAACTGCGCAGCGGCGGCGTGCTCGCCATCGAGACGCCGAACCCGGAGTGCCTGGCCATTTTCGCCACGCATTTCTATCTGGATCCCACGCACACGCGGCCAATCCCGGCTCCGCTGATGGTTTTTTATCTGGAAGAGTTTGGCTTCGGCAGCGTGCAAGTTCACCATCTGTCACCCGCGGTGGAAAGCATGCCCGCGCTTGCTACGATTCCAGCGGAATTCCGCGAAGCGTTTTTCGGCGCGATGGATTACGCCGTGGTTGGCCGCAGAATAGGCGCGATTCGCTTGTAATTGCCCAACACAATCCGCTTGTGATGGTGCAGCATGATAAGCTTGTATTCGCACAACAGAATACGCTTGAGGCGGTCCCGGGATGGCTACCCCTAACGAAAAGCTCGCAACCTCGCTGACTGCTCTTCGAGAGCTACAGAAAGGCGGTCGGCGTGTCTTCCAATCGAGAGAACTCAGCCGCGTCCATCGTGAGCGCTTGCTTCAGAATGGCTTTGCTCAGGAAGTGATGAAGGGATGGCTGATCTCAGCCAGTCCGGATGCGCGCGACGGAGACAGCACGCCGTGGTACGCCTCCTTTTGGGAGTTCTGCGCGATTTATTGTGGCCGGCGTTTTGGAAACGATTGGTGCCTGTCTCCGGAGCAATCGATCTTTCTCCATGCGGAAAAAACCGTGATTCCTTCCACGCTAATCGTTCAAAGCCCGAAGGGTACCAACCATAAACTCCCGCTGCTGTTCGGCACGTCGCTGTACGATTTACGGCAAACGCAGATGCCGCCCCCAACAGAATTGACGCTGCGAAACGGCCTGCGGCTTTTCACCCCGGAAGCGGCATTGATCAGGGTTTCAGAGTCTTTCATCACCAGCAATCCCATCGAGATCCGGATCGTAATCGCGAGCCTCCCGGACACCACGGACCTGCTCCGCCTACTTCTTGCCGGAGGACATTCCGTCATTGCCGGCCGTCTCGCTGGAGCGTTAAGGCGCATCGAGCGTCCCGATGCCGCGGAAGAAATCATCGCGACCATGAAGGCAACCGGATACGACGTTAGGGAAATCGATCCCTTCGCCGGTCAACAGCCGCTAGCTCCGATACCCGCCATGACGGCTCCCATTGTTGGGCGGATGCAGGCCATGTGGCAGTCCATGCGGGAAAAGGTTCTTGAAGCTTTCCCCCCGCCGCCGGGTCTGCCAACGGACAGGAATGCATATCTCCAATCGGTCGATGAAATCTATCGCAGCGATGCCTACCATTCTTTGTCGATCGAAGGCTACCATGTATCGCCCGAACTGATCGAGAGAGTGAGGGCGGGCAACTGGGACCCGAAGAATCATAACGCCGACCGGCAAAGCCGTGATGCGCTGGCAGCGCGCGGTTACTGGCAGGCATTCCAATCCGTGAAGGGGAACATTGCCGGGATCATCGCTGGAGAAAATGCAGGGCGCGTCGTTCGGCTTTCTCACCGCGAATGGTACCGTGAACTGTTTCAGCCCTGCGTTGGCGCCGGCCTGATTCCGCCGTCGGCGTTGGCGGGCTATCGCAACGAAGCAGTCTACCTCCGCAACTCGCGCTATGTGCCGCCTCGCTGGGAGGCAGTGCGGGATGCGATGCCGGCCCTGTTCGATCTGTTGGAAAACGAGCCGGAGCCCGGTGTGCGCGCTGTTCTCGGCCATTGGCTCCTCGGCTATGTGCATCCTTATCCAGACGGCAATGGGCGGATCGCACGTTTCCTGATGAACGCCATGCTCGCCTCCGGAGGGTACC
>JANYCV010000253.1 GCA_025360145.1 Acidobacteriaceae bacterium | reverse complement strand
GTTGGCGGGATCGCGTGGAATTTCGCTTGGAGCTAATTGAGGGGCGTCCATGTTTAGTTCAACGGGAAACTGGTGCTGCCGGACCAGCCGGGGCTAGGGTTGGTGAAAAGGTGAAGGGTTTGGCCTGTCATGTCATGACCTGCCACCAATCCTATAACCGCTTGCTGGGCGGGTGTGAAAACATCGAAAAGTGGTGACTTTGCCACAATCAAAATTATTGAAACATAGCAGGTGGAAACATTATTTCAGGACATGTCTCAGAACCTTGCGGTTAGACCCACGCGGACGGCGCGCGGAGAGCCCGGGGAGATGTTCGTGTTGCTGTCCGCGTTCATGTAGTATTGCTTGTCGAACAGGTTCTCTACGTTCGCCTGGAGACGGATTTTCTCCGTGAGCGAGAAGAAGACGGCGGCGTCCACGCGGGTGTAGCTGGGTAGCGTGACGGTGTTGTCTATCGCTGCGTACATATCGGCCCTGTTCAGGATCCCGAGACCGGCGCCCAGCCTGGGCAGGATCTGATAATTATTCCATAACGAGAAGGTGTTGTGGGGCACTTGCGCTACCTGCGCTCCGGCGCGGGCGGCGGTGGTGGCGCTGGTGACGAATGCATCCTGATACGCATAGCCTCCGGCAACTTTCCATTTCCGGGTGACGCTTCCGGTGGCTCCGATTTCAACACCGTTCGTCCGCTGGCTGCCAGTCTGCACGATTCGCGTCGGGTCGTTTGGATCGGTGGATCTGGTATTGGTGCGGTCGAGACGATAGATCGCCGTCGTCAGCGATAGGGACGGGACGACATCCCACTTGATGCCGGCCTCATAGTTGTTGAACTTTTCCGGCTTCACCTGCTGGGTGATGGTAGTGAGCGACGAGAACTGGTCGCCGGAACTGGGCAGGTAGGTAACGCTATAGCTGCCGTAGATCGAAAGCGGAGCGATGGGTTTGAAAACTATGCCGGCCCGGGGGGAGAGCAGATTATCGATTCGGCGCAGATTATCGCGGGTCCGATTGTTGTGATATTGCAGGTCGAAATGGTCGAAGCGAAGACCGGCGACTAGCTGCACATAGCGGGATAGCGCAATCTGGTCCTGAACGTAGGTGGCACCCAGGTTGGTGCGGATATGATTGTCGGCGTCGGTTGCGCTCTGGCGGAACGTGGCGGGGGCGGTAGTATCGGGGCTTGCATACGGCACCAGAATCGAGGAGGCGGTGTTGTTGAAGTAGCCGGTGTTGCGGAAGTTGTCCGTTAGCTGACGGCCTGCTTCGACGCCGCCCAGGAGTGTGTGGCGGATGGGGCCGGTGAACACCGTGTACGTTGCGTCTGTCTGGTTAAACATGTTCAATCGCCTGGTGGCGTTGTTGTAGGTGGAAAGCGCCACTTGGCTCATGTCCGCGGTTACGGCACCGGGGACATAGTTCAGGTAGTAGCGGTCATAGTCGCCGAAGTGCGTGCGATTGCGAATGTTGAGACCACCAATTTGGTGCTCTATGGTGACCGCTCCCAGGTTCACCAGCGCCTTGACGCGGCTGTCGTTTGGATTGCCGAAGAAGGTGGAGATGTCCGTATCGGCGGGTCTGCCGTGGAAGGAAGGAATGCCGCGGTCCGCGGTGCGGTAGTCGCGGAAGTGTTCGTAGCTGAGCGTGATCTTGGTCTCTTCTCCGGTCTTGAGGGTGAGGGTTGGGCTGACGCCGTAGCGCTCCAGATTGACGTACTTCCGGAAGCTATCGGAGTTTTCGTACATGCCGTTCAACCGGAAGGCTACTCTATCGTTCAATGGCTGGTCCAGATCGGCGGCGAAGCGTTTGTTGCCGAACGAGCCGCCTTGCAGGGATACTTCGCGGAGCGGCGTGAAATCGGCAGACTTGGTGACGCGGTTAATCACGCCGCCGGCGCCGCCCCGGCCGAAAATCATGGCGTTGGGACCCTTCAATGCTTCTACACGATCGAGGTTGTAGAGGTCGCGATAATACTGCACGTCGTCTCGCACGCCGTTGACGTAGAAGTCGGCTGAGCTGCTGTTGCCGCGGATCACGAGTTGGTCGCGATTGTTTTCTCCCTGGTGGGCGGTGATGCCGGGGATATAGCGGACTACGTCGCCCACGCTCATCATCATCTGATCCTTGATCTGTTCCCGCGTCACGACGGTGATGGCTTGCGGGATATCGCGGAGCGGGGTTAAGGTTTTGGTTGCTGAACTGCTTGTCTCGGTTACGTAGCTGGGGCTTTCGGTGATGGTGATTGTGGCGCGCACTGGAGCAACCTGCAAAACGATGTTGATTGAGCGGCTGTTGGGGAGGCTGACAGTCTGCGAATCTTCGACGAAGCCGTCTTTGACGGTTTTGATGGTGTAGGTACCGGTTTCGAGCGGTAGGGCGAATTCTCCGTCCTGGCCGGAGACCACGTTGAATACATCCAATGTTCCGGAAGGGTGGCTAACGGGAATGGCGGTAACCTTTGCACCGGCGATTGGAGCTTGGCTGGGGTCGAGTATCTTTCCCGTTAGTGAAGACGGTGCAGTCTGCGCTTGCAGCCGGCAAAGAAGGGCTGCCGCCACCGAAAAATGACAGAGGAAACGGAACGCACTGCTCATCGCGGATGACATGGAATTTTCTCCTAAACACTTGTTTAGCTGCGAGCGGACGCAACGATAGCCACTTCGCGCAAAACACTCATGACGACGTGGGTGGTGTTTGCTGTCTGCTTCGCCCGGAAGAGGCCGGTTACCCGGATTCAGTTCCGATATTGGACTACTTTAGTCCAGATTAGAAAAACTTCTGGCTGGTGTCAAGTAAAATCTGCAAATGATTTGCAACTAGAGCGACGACCGGCGAAGGCATGTGGATGTAACCGCTTGCAACTAAATGCTTTGAGTTCTTCACTGGATATTCCGCAGATCGCTAGATCTTACAACTGTTGCTCAATTGGGCTAGCGCCCATGTGGCGTGTTCCGCCACTTGAGGGTCCGGCGAGGCAGAAAGACGCTGAAGCGGCTGAAGGAATCGCGCGTCTCCGGAATTGCCCATCGCGATGGCCACATTCCGGAGGAAGCCGGAGTATTTTGCGCGGCGGACAGGGCTTTGCCGGAAGCGGTCGCGGAACCCGGCTTCGGTTAGCGCGGACAGTTCGACCAGATCGGGGGCGTAGTGATCGGGCGCGAAGGCTGGGTCTATGGTGGTTGGAGCTTTCCAGTTCCACGGACACACGTCCTGGCAGATGTCGCAACCGAACACGTGGTTGCCGACGCCGGGACGCATCTCTTCCGGAACCGGGCCGCGGAGTTCGATGGTGAAATAGGAGATACAGCGGCGGGCGTCCAGAGTGAAATTAGCACCAGTTGGAACGATGGCTTGGGTGGGGCAGGCATCGATGCAGCGGGTGCAGGTGCCGCATCGATCGGGCGGTGGCTGATCCGGTTCGATGGCATCGATGCCGAGGGATATGAGCAACTCGCCCAGGAAAAACCAGGACCCCTGTTGCTGATTGATTAGACAAGTGTTTTTTCCTATCCAGCCCAAGCCGCTTAACCTGGCGTAGGATCGCTCTAAGAGGGGCGCGGTATCGACGCAGATTCGGGCTTCGAAGGGGCCAGCGGCTTGGCGAAGCCTTTCGGTTAACTGGACCATGCCGGCGCGGAGCACGTCGTGATAGTCCTTCCCCCAGGCGTAGCGGGACACCCATCCGGAGTAAGGCACTTCGCACTCTATGGATTTTGGGTTCGTTTCGTTGTAGAGCTTGCCCACGCAAATGATTGATTTTGCAGAGGGGAGGAGCTGGCGAGGGTCCTGGCGGATGGAGGCGCGGTGGTCGGTGAGGTACTCCATTTTGCCCGCAAAGCCCTTAGAGACCCAATCCGAGTAGCGGGCTTCGTCTTCGGCTGGAACGGCCGGAGTGACGCCTGCCAGCTCAAAGCCGCATTCCCGAGCTAATTGTTTTACCAGTGGCTTGGTGAGTTGCAGCTAAGTCGGCTCCTATCATCGTATTATCTCAGTTCGCGGGCCAGCGCCGTTCAACCTTTGATTCCGCCATACAACCAACAAATGGAGCAGTTTGATTCATTGATGTAGCACCAGGGTCTAGTGGCGGATATACTACCTGAAGTTAAGCAGCGAAGTGTCCATGAAGGTAAGCGGTTCAATTCACACAGGAGATAGTTCGGCGGCCCAGGGGAATATGGGTGTGACCGGAACGCATTAGCAAATATGCACAAGCCGATAAAGTACGCAGAAAAAGCAGTCACCATGATCGCGGGCGCGGCCTGGACCGTCTTTGAAAAAGCTAACCGTTACAAACAGAATCCTTCGTTCACGCCGAAGTGGTCCGACAAACCGCTTCTGAAGTCGTACCAGAAAGAAAAGCCGCCACTTGGCTGGCCCCGCACCACCGATTCGCTTTGCCCGCGCTGCGTGCCGGACATCCGGCAACAGATTGTAGACGGCAAGATTCCGCATGAGATTCTGCTGAACGAAAAAGTGGGCGAGATCAAAGCGCAGATCATCGAACGCGACGGCAAGATCCTGATGGTGAAGGACTGCGTGATTCACGGCCACTTTGAAGACGTGATGGCGATTGATACCGCGTTCTTCAAACACCTGGAAGACGTGTTTCCGGGCCGCGACATTCGCGCCCACAACGACGAGAAGCTGCACAACCACGGCACCAGCACGGTGAAGCACGGACGGGGCTCGGTTCTGACGGTGGATCTGACGAACCGCTGCAACATGATGTGCGATCCGTGTTTCATGGATGCCAATCAGGTTGGGTTTGTGCATGAACTGACATGGGAAGATATTCAGACCCTGCTGGATAACGCGATCACGATCAAGCCGCGCCGCCAGATGTCGGTACAGTTCTCGGGCGGTGAGCCGACGCTGTCGCCATACTTCCTGGATGCGGTAAGGTATGCCCGCAAGGTAGGTTATCAGAGCGTACAGGCTGCTACCAACGGAATTG
>JANYCV010000211.1 GCA_025360145.1 Acidobacteriaceae bacterium | reverse complement strand
CCTTACCGGCAAGCGCACGAGTGGCGCGACTACCTCTCCGGCAGTACTCCTCTGCCGGCCGCACGCGGACTGGACACCCGCGTTGATGGTGGTTCCAATCCCCGGCTCAACGCTCCAAGTTGGACGCTTGAGGCCGATGAGCCGGGGATTCTTTTGAATTGCTATTTGGCAGGTCCGGCTCCCCCGCTGGACCGCCATAGGCTGCATCGCTCGATAAGAGGATACAGCCCGTCATCCTCGTCTGGTTCACCGGCCATTTTGCCCGCGAACCAGACGTGCGCAGCGCGTTATCCGGCAGCTCTCCACCTGCCGTGCGAGTTCGGCTTACTCCCCGAACTGATGATGTCCCGGTCCCGGTGGTCCTTTCCAGTTTGGCGGCTGGATAGGACCACCCTGCGCCGGATACACTGGATGAACAAACGCAACCCAATGGAACCATTTTTAGCAGCGGCGGTACAGGACGCTCCCGTTTTCCTCGATCTGCGCCGTAGTGTGCGGAAGGCCTGCGATCCAATCTCCAAAAGCTTCCCGGAGACCTGGCTCCCCGGCTATCCCGTTTGGCTCGACGGGTCGCCGAAAGCCGCGCTATTCGAAAACAGCATTGCTCTTCCCGGGCCGGAGCTGGAACAACTCGGCAAGGCTGCAAAAGCCGCCGAAACCGCTACGAGAGGCGTGGCAATTTGCACAAACAAACCCAACTCCGGGATTGGCTCTGTTTCGCAAAATCCCGCCAACCGGGCCGCGAGCGTGAGCGAGCCGGACTCTCCCCGAAAATGCACAAACAAACCCAACTCCGGGATTGGCTCTGTTTCGCAAAATCCCACCAACCGAGCCGTGAGCGAGTCGTCCTCACCCCGAAAATGCACAAACAAACCCAACTCGCTCCTGGACGAAATCCCGGGCGAGCCGGGCAAATTGCTCCTGCGCGGCAGCGCCATCATCATCGCTCCTGACCGCAGGTATCTCGCCGGTCTTCCCATGTACACCGAGCCACAAGAAAATACACTGTTCCACTCTGGGAGTTCCAAATGAAAAAACTGACCGCTCTTGCCGTAATCGTCACCACCGCCGTTTTTGTCACCGCGAAGGAGACGGAAATCTTCCCCATCTTCAAAAGTACCGCGGCCATCGGAAAGAACGGCGCGGCGTATCTGCTCCCCACCAACCAACTGATCCGCCCCTGGGGAGAGCAACTGCAAATCCCCGGCCGTCCCGTAGACCTGGCGTTCGATTCCCGCAAGCATCTCCTGGCCATCCTGAACACTCGCAGCCTACTGCTTGTGGACGGAACCACCGGCGTGCAACAGGCAGAGGTGAAGCTCGGCAACACATCCTATACGGGCCTCGCTTTCCGCCCGGGAGACCGTGAAATCTGGGCCAGCGAAACCACGCGCAACGGGCCGGACCAAATCGCGGTCGTGCAGCTAACCGAGACAGGAAAGCCGGCGGCCACCATTCAGATCGATCTGCCCGGACATCCCGTTCCTTCCGGCATCGCGTTCTCAGCCGACGGCAGCCTCGCCTACGTGGCATTCAGCCGCAACAACACCGTCGCCGTCATCGATGCCGCCACGCGCCGTGTGCTGCGCGAGGTCCCCGTCGGCATGGTGCCGTTCGATGTTCTGGTAGCACCGCGAACGGGTACAGTTTATGTCTCGAATCGTGCCGGGCGTCGTCCCACGGCCGCCGATTCCGTCGCACCCAGCAGCGGATCCATGGTAGTTACGGACCCCACCACCGGCAGCACAACCACCGGCACCATCAGCATCCTCGATCCGAAAACATTCTCCACGCAGGAACTTGCCGTCGGCCTCGCGCCTTCGAACCTGGCCATCAGTCCGGACGGACAGACACTCGCCGTAGCCAACGGGCACTCCGATTCGCTGTCTCTGATCGACACTGCGACGCGCAAGCGTACGGACGTGGCAATTCCAACGTGGCCGGGGAAGGGAATTGGCAGCCAGCCCATCGCCCTGGTATTCGCGCCCGATGGAAAGCGCCTCTACGTAGCCTGTGGCGGCAACAACGCAGTTGCCATCCTGACCCGTTCCGGTAAACAGTGGAAAGTGAGCGGCGCCGTCCCCACCGGCTGGTTTCCGTCGGCCCTGGAGATTGACGGCAACGGCGCTCTGCGAGTCCTCAACATCAAGGGTACGGGCAACACCGCGAACAAGACCGGCTCCTTCAGCAGCCTGGCATACATCGGCACGCTCTCCCAGATTCCCGCCGTCACAGACCCGCAGATTGCCGCGGGAACCCGTGAGGTGGCCGCCGCGAATTCACCGAAATTTGAGTCCGCCGGCGGAGTGGAAAAGCCGTCGCAACTGGGCATTGAGCACGTCATCTTCATCATTAAAGAGAACCGCACCTACGATCAAGTTCTCGGCGACATCGCCCGCGGCAACGGCGATCCAAAGCTGGTGCAGTATGGCCGCGACATTACTCCAAACCACCACGCTCTAGCCGAACGGTACGTGCTGCTCGACAACTTCCACACTGGCGGCGCCATCAGCTTTGACGGGCACCAGTGGCTGATGCAGGCCTTTGTCAGCGACTACGTGGAGCGCGCCTTCGCCTCATCTCCGCGCGGTTATGCGTGGAATATGAGCGACGCTCTCACCGTCGCTCCCACCGGCTTCTTCTGGCAGGGCACCACCACCCCCGTGGATCTTCGCATCTACGGAGAGTTCTGCCTGCCCGCAAAGTGGGACGCGAACACCAGGAATGCCGTCGACATGGATGAGAAGGATCTGCGGACCTGGGCCGAGTACTGGAGCCTCTACAAGAAAGGAACGTGGCAGTCCGCGGTCGGTTCGCGCAGTGGCGTACCGGCGCTTCAGAAATACATCGCGCCGCGCTATCCGGTCAACGATACCAGCATTCCCGACCAGATTCGCGCCGAGGTCTTTCTGCAAGAACTGGCTGAAATGGAGAAGGCGGACCACTTTCCCCAACTGACCATTCTGACCCTGAACAACAACCACACCAACGGAACCCGCCCCGGCTCTCCAACGCCGCGCGCCATGGTGGCCGACAACGATCTTGCCCTCGGCCGCGTGGTGGAAGCTATATCGAAGAGCAAGTTCTGGCCGAAGACGATGATCTTCGTAGTGGAGGACGACGCTCAGAACGGCCTCGACCACGTAGACGGCCATCGTACCGTAGCGCTCGCAGTTGGCCCCTACGTGCGACGCGGCGTCACCGACTCGAACCACTACAACCACACCAGCATGGTTCGAACCATCCAGGACCTGCTGCACATAAAGCCCAAGACCCGCTTCGACCAAAGCGCCCGCGTGATGACTAGCATTTTCACCAACGAACCGGATCTGACGCCGCTCTCCACCCTGACTCCCAAGGTTGCTCTGGATGAAATGAACCCGCCGCTGAAAGCGCTCACCGGCCGCAAGCTTTGGGCCGCGCGGCAATCCATGTCCATGAACTGGTCTGAGCCCGACGACGTTCCGCAGGAGACGCTGAATACGATCCTGTGGTGGGATAGTAAGGGGTACGACACCCCGTATCCGGTGCTGACCCATAGTTCCAAACATTGACACCAGACTGTAACCAAATTGTCGTTCGCTTGATAAGGTTTGGTAGTAGGGTCAAGTAGGCATGTCCCTGTTCCCAACCCAGGAAGTAATCGGTTGTCTGCCTGCCGTTAGTTCGACCGTGCTCGAAGGGGCTAAACTCTTGCAGACGCTCGACGGGGACTGGCCTAACGTGGAGCGCCAGATTCAGGCGCTTCAGGAGTGCGCAGCCCCGCACAAATCCTCCCTGTTTCATGAACTGTGCCACACGCTAATTACGCCGCTCGATCCTGAGGATTTATTGATCCTCTCCGGCATGATGATTTCGACGATGGACGAAATTGCCGCATCCAGTGAGAGCTTTCGGCTCTGGTTTCCCGTGAAACCGCCCGCTCACTGGTGGAGCTATGTGCTTTGTTAACAATCGCCTGCAGTGCTTTCGACGGGGCGCTCCGCGCATTTCTGCATAAGAAGCTCAAGACGGAGCAGTTTCGCGAATTTCCCCTTATTCGTGCGAGGGCGAACCAGATCGTCAATTCCGCACTGGCTGAGTTATTCGATACGGAAACCGATACCACGGTGCTTCTCAGAGAGCGCGAGTTGTACAAGCATCCGCACGCAGCCGTGGCCCGATGCTGCGAAGCCGCGACTGCACTGCGAAGCATCGCGTTGAAGAACGGCTAGTACTCGAACCATTTCTTCAAAGCCTTCATGCTAAGGTGTTAAAGTAGTGTCATCCCCGCTAAACTTCCACCTCGAACAGTATGAGGGGCCGCTCGATCTGTTGTTGGATTTGATCCGTAAGCAACAGATCAACATTTACGACATTCCGATCGCCTCCATCACCTCCCAGTACATGGAGTACATCGAGAAAGCGGCTGCACTCGATATGGAACTTGGCTCCGAGTTCGTCTACATGGCGGCCACCTTGATCCATATCAAGTCGAAGATGCTGCTGCCCACCGATCCCGAACTGCTGAAGATCTCGCCTGAAGAAGATCCACGGCAGGAACTGGTGGAGCGGCTGATTGAGCATGAGAAGTACAAGAACGCGGCCGAAATGCTGCAACAGAAACGGATTATAGAAGAGGCAGCCTGGTCGAATCCGCAGATGCAGTCTTTTGTCGAACA
>JANYCV010000206.1 GCA_025360145.1 Acidobacteriaceae bacterium | reverse complement strand
CTCATCGGCGGACAGCCAGTTCAGCATGTTCAGGAACAAGTCTTTGTTGCCGTTGAAGGCGAGGATGTTGTTCGACGCCCAACTCGACGAGCCTACTACAACGAAGCGCGTCTGGGTTTCGCCGGTCTTCACGCTGCCTGCCGCGCCCAGCAGAAACGGACCGTGTTTGTCCTTCGATGGATCGATGCGGATCTCGCCGCCCGTCAGCTTGCTGGTGGCAAAACTATTGTCGGAGGTGGAGAACAATTTCTCAGCGCCGCCCTTGATTTCAAGCGAACGCGCCAGCGGGAACGCCGTTGCCGTTCCCTTCATCTCCCGCACGATGGGGTGACTCTCGTAGCTGGTCACCAGCGGGACCACTTCGCTGAATCCGAACACCTGCCCAATGCCGGATGTATCCAGCACCAGATCCTTGCTCAACGCAACGCCCCAGCCTTCAACCACCTTCGCCAGCGCCGCATTCTCGGTCACATCTTCCTTACCCATCTTCACCGGAGGATCCAGGAACAGCAGCAAACGCCCGCCCGTTTCCTGATACTTCTTCAAGGCATCCACTATCGGCTGAACGTAATCGAAGCGCGGGCCGGCAACCAGCGTGATGGTGCAATCCTTGGGTACCTCGGGCTTGTCCAGCAGAGAGATTTCGCGGGTCTTGTCGTTGTTCTTCTCCATCAACTCTTTCAAGCCCGAATAGCCGCTCCGGCCCGTCTCGTCAAGCTTATGTTCGCCGCTGCCGGAGACCACGCAGACGTTGCGGTCGCCGCCCTTCAGTGTACGGATGATGGCGCCGGTTATTTCCTCTTCCGTGATCGCCTTGGCTTCCTGATGCTTCGGCCCGCTATCCACCAGAATGCTGCCGTAAGCCTTCACGCCCATTTGCTTGGCGATCTGCGGCTTCTTATCCGGGTCGATGTAGTCGACCCTAAGCTTTGTGGAGAGAGTTTCGTATCGGTCCAGCAAGTCCTTCGCCGCCCCGAAACCGGAAGTCTTGTCGAAGTAGGAGATCTTCACATCCTGCTTCAGTCCGCCAACAACTTTCTTGGTTTGATCTGACAGGCTGAACCGTTTGTTCGCCGTAGTGTCTACCGATTTGTTATGCCGCTGAGCCAGCCAGTTCACCAGCCCCAGCACCGCGATCACGATCAGAATATAGATGCTGACGTACGCGGTAAACTTCGTCTGTCGAGTCTTAAGCCATTCCGAATTCATCTACGACCTCCACCGCAGCGATTCCAGCGAGCGCGCCGTCAAGAAGAGCCCCAGGAAAATCATCGATACGAAAAATACAACATCCTTACTGTCGATCACGCCTTTCGAGAACGGCTCGAAGTGCGCCACTACCGAGAGATAACCAACCACCTTGGCCCACGCTTCCGTTCCGTACGAACTAACCCAATCCAGCACCCAGAGCAGCAGCGCGATAGCGAACGTTCCCGTCCCCGCGATGATCTGATTCTTTGACGTTGTCGAGATGAACGTTCCAATCGCCAACAGGCAACCGCCTTGCAGCAACAGCCCCAGATAACCCACCACCAGCGGACGCCAGTCGGGCTTGCCGTACATAAACAGCATCGCCAGATTCAGCGCCGACAGACCCAGAATGGCCGCGTAGAGCACAAGAGCGGCGAACCACTTACCAAGGATGATTTCCAGGTCGTGAATCGGCGACGTGACCAGAAGTTCGATCGTGCCTGAACGCTTCTCTTCCGCGAACAGCCGCATCGTGATCATCGGGATCAGGAACAGCCCAATCACGCTGATGTTCATCAGTACCGGCCGCACCACCCACTCGTTCACATCCATCGGTTGGGGCCGGCCCATCATCTGCGACTCCATGCCGCGCTGTACGAAGATGGCGACATACACATAGAAGAAGTAGCCGGAGATCAGCGCAAAAAACGCCATCAGCCCGTAGGCGATGGGGGAATTGAAGTAGCTCGTAATTTCCTTCTGGAAAATGGTCCAGGTATTTCTCATTCGGCAACGGCTCCTGAAGGTTCTGCGGTATCGGTACTGGTGAGCGAGAGGAAGACTTCTTCCAGGCTCAAGGCCACGGGACGGAGTTCGTAGAGATTCCATCCGCTTTCCACAACGCTGCGGGCAAGGTCGCCGCGGATGGTCTTACCTTGCAGGCTCTCGGCTTCGAACAGATGCCGGCCGTCTCTTGAATCCTTAAGGATCACGCGGCTCACCCCGGAGACTTGCTCCAGGCGGCTCTGCACGGCACCGGCATCGAGCGCGCCGCTGCGTGGCTCCACTTCAACGGCCACTGCTTCTACGCCGCGCAACCGGTTGGTCAGATTGTGCACGGTATCTGTCGCCACCACCTTGCCCTTGGCGATGATGATCACCCGCTCGCAGATCTGCTCCACTTCAGGCAGGATGTGGGTGCTGAGGATGATAGTGTGATCCCCGGCCAGACCGCGGATCAAATCGCGTGTCTCATTGATCTGTTTCGGATCAAGCCCGGAAGTGGGCTCATCCAGAATGAGAACATCCGGGTTGTGGATGATCGCCTGCGCCAGCCCCACCCGCTGCCGGTAACCTTTCGACAGCTTTCCGATCAGCTTCTTGCTGACGTCGGCCACTGCGCACCGCTCGCTCACTTCCCCCACCCGGCGGGTGAGCTCATTTCCGGAAAGGCCCTTCAGCCGTCCCACGAAAGTGAGATATTCACTCACCTCCATGTCCGGATAAAGTGGCGGCGTTTCGGGAAGATAACCGATCCGCTTCTTCACTTCCATCGGATGTTCCAGCACATCGAAGCCGGCCACGCTTGCCGAGCCCGAACTGGGCGGCATGAAGCAGGTGAGGCACCGCATGGTGGTGGTTTTCCCAGCTCCATTGGGCCCGAGGAAGCCGACGATCTGCCCTTTCTGTACTTCGAATGAGATGTTATCGACCGCCGTTGTGCGGGCGTATCTCTTCGTGAGACCTTCCACTTTGATCATATAAATATCCGTGATAGAAACTGCTTACAATCCCATGATTTGGAAACCGGCATCCACGTACACGACATTGCCGGTGACGCCCCTGCCCAGCTCGCTAGCGAGAAAAACCGCAGTGTCCGCTACCTCCGCAGGGTCGGTATTGCGCCGGAGTGGCGCGTGGGCCGCCACACCGTCCAACACTTTAGAAAAGTCCTTTATGCCGCGTGCCGACGCTGTTTTGACGGGGCCCGCTGAAATCGCGTTTACACGAATATTTGCCGGTCCAAGATCGTTCGCAAGATACCGGACCGATGCTTCCAGCGCGGCTTTGGCCACGCCCATTATATTATAGTTCGGAATTACCCGTACCGCGCCCAAATAAGTCAAAGTGACGATGGAACCGCCGGCCGTCATCAGCGGGGCCATCGCCTTCGAGACGGCGACCAGTGAGTACGCGCTGACCTCCAGCGCCAGAAGGAATCCGTCGCGCGAGGTTTCCGAGAACGGCCGGCTCAGGTCTTCGCGGTTCGCAAACGCAATGCTATGGACCACGGCGTGCAGCGGCCCCGGCTGTAGGGCATCCACCAGGGCCGCCAGCTCTTCCGGTTTGGTGACATCGCACTGGATGGCGCGCGCGGTGGGGGACAGTTCGGCGGCCAGCTCGTCCACAGTCAGCTTCTGGCGTTCGCCCTGGTAGGTGATCACCAGATTGGCGCCTTCGCGGGCGAAACTTCTCCCGATCGCGTAGGCGAGACTCCACTTATTCGCTACGCCCAGGATAAGGGCGGTCTTGCCGTGCAACAGATTAGACATGAACCGTTTATTCTACCGTAGAAGCGAACGGAGGCGGTTGCGGAGCGATGCGCGCGCGATATATTGGCATCGCTCCCCGTGGCCATTAAGTTATTGGTAGTGAATCTCGAAGGGCTTGTTGGTGATGAACAAAACCGTAACGTCCTGTTCCGCGCTTGCGCCATGTTCCATCGCCGGGCCTTCCGGGAACCAGACAAATGTCCCGGGGCCGTAGCTACCTTCGTGCGTCACCAGCGTCCCTTCCAGCACGTACATCCCATGCGCGCAGGGATGCGTGTGCAACGGGTTCACCACGCCGGCCGGATAGCGCACCAGGCGGACTTCCATACCTGTGTCGGGATCTTCGATCAGGTTCTTGCGGTAGAGGGCGCGGCCCAATTTTTCGTTGAAGCGTTCTTCCCAGGGCAGAGCGTTGGTATCGATGGCGGTCACTCTTGGATTATCGTCGATCTCACGGGGTAGCGGGGCAGGCGCAACATCGACGCGGCGGCGATCAAGGTCACCGCGGCCAGTATGGTCAATAAAGATGTGTACGATCCCGTGGCGTCGAACGCGTAGGCCGTCCACGTGAATCCAGATTTCGTAATATATTTCAGGGATAGTTGGATACCCGCTTACCGCCAGGCGTCAGAATGTTTGTTCTTTCAGAAAGCACCGGCGATAGCTCCCGTCTTGATATCGGTCGGATGGCCTCCCTTCGACGCGAATCGCAATCCGGCCAAGGAATTCTCCCAGGGCAGTCTGGCGGAATCCAGTAACCCGAAGTTGTTTTAGATTTCGGTGACCAGCATCCGGTAATACAGGAGCTGTATGGAACTAGATAGCCGGATGGATCTTATCAGATTGAACCCTATGAGCGATTTCCGGAATCTGAAATTGCCGTTGCGCACACGCTTATTGCTGCACAGCCGGGCGTGCGGGAGTTCTGTCTCGCGCCTGGCGAAGGTCGAGGCTCTGCCCCTTAAAACACGTACGTGAAGACCACTGAGCCTTGTACTCCTCGGGGCATGCCTTGTTCTCCGGGGCCGGGTTCAGGACTGCCCACCTTGAATCCAAAGCTCGCCCCGCCCTTTTTATCTGCGTTGGCGATACCGCGCACTGCGTCAACCGCGTCCTGAACCGCCGCGGTTTGCGGCTTAATCAATGCGCCGATCTTCCTTGCGTCGCTGATGTCGCTGAAGCCCCGAGTCGCATCGGCCATCTTTCCGACCGCTCTCTCGCCTTCCGAGAACACTTTGCCAAGTGTCGACAGGTCCGGGATGTAAGTATCTTGTGGAAAGCTCAAAGTGATTTCCCACTTGTCTTTCGACAAGTTTCCGGAAAAGTGGAAGGGACCGGACTCCGCGTCCATCTTCAGCGTACCGCCCCAGGAAATGCCGAGTGAAGCGGAGTTGTCGCCTTTCTTGAGATTCCCGGTCAATCCCGTAACTCCGATGTTGACGTTAGCGCCCTTTTTCCCGACGGTGACTCCGTCACTGACTGTTGCAATAGCCTTTTTTACCGCGTTGATCAGTTCGCCGTCAGAGGCCGGTGAGGGTGTTCCAGGCGCAGGAGCCGCACCAGGATCGACGGCCGGCGGACTGATCAACAAATTTATCGCGTTGACAATCGCCCATTTGGCGACAGCCTTGCGGATCTCGTCATCGGAAATGGGACTCATGCCGTAGAACACGGAGAGCTTCACGTCCTTGATGACCCGATCCATCGTGGAGGACTGGATACTAAACTTATGAGCAAACAGGTATGGAATGATGCGGTCTTCGGGTGTCACAGCGGGCTCCTTTGGTAGTAACATAGCAAACTGTGGACGGGCCCGGGGTGTGGGCCCTGTGGGCCACGCGCACCAAGTTGCATGGAAAATGCTATTCCGGCGGCTTCCTTCGTTCGTCCGCTGCGGTCGTAGAGCGATGCCAGAAGCTGAAGGATATCACAAGAATTCCGGGCCATTCGTATCGCCATTCATGATGATGTGTTGCAGCAACCGGATCCCCCAAGCGATACCATCTTCGGGCTTTACTTCGGGGCAGCATCAAGGAGCAACTTGCGGGCTGCTTCGGAAACGGCGACAACGGCCGGGTGCTTCAAACGGCGCTCGACCGACACTGCGTAGAAACGTTCCACGATCTCGTTTGTCCTTCCGGCAATCGTGACACCGTACTGCATCTGTACTTCACGTTCCACGGCGGAGGCGACCGCAAAGACCCCTGCTCCAGCTTGGCCGAATACCTTCAGTAGCGCACTGTCTTGAAATTCTCCGATGATCGAGGGCCGAATCCGATTGTGGTCGAACCACTGTTCCAGGGAGCGGCGCAAAGCGGAACCTTCCATCGGCAGAAGGAACGGCGTATCATTCAGGGAAGCTGGAAAGTTACGCCGAATGCCAGCCGCCAAGGCTGAAGTCGCGCAGAACGTCACTCCGCAGCTCCCCAGATCGTGGTTATAGGTGCGGGTACGGGCAGGAGCCACCAAGGGCGTATCCGTCAGAATCATGTCCAAGCCGTGAGAGGACAGCTTCAGAAGAAGGCCTTCGGTATCGTCCTCGTAGCAGACCAGGTGTACCGGCTCGGGCAGCTTCAAGACACATTGCAGCACCCGGAATACCATCAGCTTGGGCATTACGTCCGAGACGCCAACCAGGAACCGCATCGGGCGTCCGCGAGGGCGCCCGCGCAGAACGTCTAGCAGCTCGCGACCCACGTTGAAGATTTCTTCGGCGTAGCGATAAACCACTTGGCCGGTGTCGGTCAGCACGAGATTCCGGCCGGACTTTGTGAACAACTTTTCGCCGATAAAGTCCTCCAACTGCCTTAACTGCCCGCTAATCGTAGGTTGGGCAAGATGGAGCTTCTCGCAAGCGCGGGCAATGGTGCCCTCTTTAGCGACCGTCCAAAAGTAGTAGAGATGATGGTAGTTCAGCCATTCCATATCCATTACCATACATCGTTATTAACGATGTATGGGGTAGGAGTTATCTATTTGTCAATGTGTCAAGTTACCCGTACAGTGTAGTTAGTGGCGGGCCGGACGATCCGGCGCCGACCGTTACCAGGGAGACACCAACCGAGTGCTGAAACTGATGAAAGGTTTGCGGAAATTCCAGGAAGAGGTATTTCCGGCCAAGCAAGAGCTCTTCGAGCGCCTGGCGCAAGGACAGCAGCCAAGTACGTTGTTTATTACCTGTGCGGATTCGCGGGTAGTGCCCGACTTGTTCACTCAGGCCGAACCGGGAGAGCTGTTCGTGATCCGCAATGCGGGCAATATCGTTCCGCCGTTCGGACGCCAGCCAGGAGGTGTCACCGCAACCATCGAGTTCGCGGTGGTGGCTTTAAATGTTCGCCATATCATTGTTTGTGGTCACACGGACTGCGGCGCGATGAAAGGATTGCTACATCCTGAAGCCCTAACGGCAATGCCCACGGTCGCCTCCTGGCTCATGCAGGCCGAAGGTACACGGCGGCTCGTTCGGGAAAACTACGAAACTGAGGATGAGGCTCAGCTCATCGACGCCATGATCCGCGAGAATGTCCTGATCCAGTTGCATAATCTGGCGACGCACCCGTCCGTAGCCTCCCGGCTGGCGCGCGGCGATCTGAGTCTGTACGGGTGGATCTACGATATCGGGACGGGACAAGTGGACTCCTTTGATGGCGACGAGCAGCGCTACGTCCGGCTGGACGGCACCTATCTGCCCCACGCCACGCCGGTGGCGCGATTACAGAAATCCAAGCCAGCGCCGCTGGGCTGAAGCGCGTTAGAGACTCGCTAAGATGACCAAACAATTCATGAACAAAGATTTATTCGCACGGGACTTTCTTGCTTCGATTGTCGTGTTTCTGGTCGCACTGCCATTGTGTATGGGCATTTCGATCGCCTCCGGAGTTCCACCGGCGCTTGGCCTCATTACGGGTATCGTGGGGGGCCTGGTGGTGGGTTTCCTGGCTGGCTCGCCCCTCCAGGTTAGCGGCCCGGCGGCGGGTTTGGCCGTGATCGTTTGGGAACTGATCCAGACGCACGGTATCGAAATGCTGGGTCCCATTGTATTGGCGGCGGGACTCATGCAGCTACTTGCGGGATCTCTGAAGTGGGGCCAGTACTTCCGTGCGGTAGCCCCGCCGGTGATTTACGCCATGCTTGCGGGGATCGGGGTTTTGATCTTCGCCGCCCAGTTTCACGTGATGGTGGACGACAGCCCCAAAGGAAGCGGCATCCAAAATCTCATCTCTATTCCCCAGTCGATTTACAAGGGAATCGTGCCAGGGGAAGGAACCACTCACCACTTGGCGGCCGTTATTGGTCTGATGACGATCGGGTCGATCATTTTGTGGACCAAGTTTCGCCCTTCTAAGCTGGCCTTCGTGCCCCCCACTTTGGTTGCGGTGGTGTTGGCAACGCTCGTAGCATTCCTAGTTGAGTTTCCGATCAAGTACATTGACGTTCCATCAAACCTGCTTGCCGGCGCTATCTGGCCGACCACCGCGACGCTGGGCCGGATGTTCGATCTGTCGATTCTGGGAACGGCACTGGCGATGGCCGTTATCGCCAGTGCGGAAACCCTGCTGTGTGCAACCGCCGTGGACCGTATGCATACCGGGCCGCGCACGGATTTTGACCGCGAACTGAGAGCCCAAGGTATTGGCAATCTGATCTGCGGCGCATTTGGCGCCTTGCCGATGACCGGGGTTATCGTGCGAAGCTCGGCGAACGTCCAGGCCGGAGCACGGACCCGGCTATCCGCCATCCTGCACGGCGCTTGGCTGCTGGCCTTCGTGATCGCCCTGGCCGGTGTCCTGCGCATGGTGCCCACGGCGTGCCTGGCAGCGCTGCTTGTGTACACCGGTTACAAGCTCGTGAATGTGGACAACATCCGGGAGTTGGCCAAATACGGACGTGTTCCGATTGGGATCTACTTCGCAACATTGATTGGGATTGTGGCCACAGATCTCCTCACGGGAGTTCTGATTGGAGTCGGGCTGAGTGTAGTCCGGCTTATTTACTCGCTCACACACGCCGAGATCTTGCTTGAGATCGACCCAACGCGGAATCGAGCCGAGCTGAATTTGGAGGGATCCGTCACGTTTCTGGCCCTGCCTCGCCTTGCCGCGCAACTCGACACCATCCCGGCAGGATCGGAACTGCACGTACACATTCTCAAGCTTCAGCACATCGACCATGCCTGTATGGACGCGCTCTATGCCTGGCAAAAACAGCACGAGAAACTCGGCTCGAAGATGTTCATGGAATGGGATGACCTGATGGCCAAGCACCACGGGTCGCGGGGTGAGGCCGGTCGTGAACAACCCGCGACGGCTCAGTCCGCCCGGTAGCGGAAGCTACTTGGCGCCCGATAGAAGATTTGGGGTCAACAATCCCAGGGAGGCTGCAACCGCGGTCCGTAGCGGTCCAGCAGTTTGTCCAGCGCCGGAGAGCAGATAGCGACGGTGATGGCGGCGCAGCCGAATGCCGTCAGAAACGTTCCGAAGGTGAATACCGGCAGCGAGCCAAAGCTCACCATCACGCCGAAGAACCCGGCGAGCACTACCAGCCAACCGGCGCTAACGGGCATAGCCATGCGCTGCGCTGCGCTTTCCTCCGGAACGGTGGGCTTCGTCGGATAAGACGTGTACACCGGTGGAATCAACCCAGCGGTTGTAGAAATTGAACAGCGCGCAAACTGTGATGGTGAAGTAAATGGCCTCGTCGTCCCAGCCGTTGTCGTAGAGCGGTTTCATATCGTCCGGCGACGTCTTCGGTGAATCGTGATTCACCTTATCCACGAAGCGGAACAGCGCCTTGTGCTTTTCATCCAACTGAGAGGTTTCGAGGTCGCGCAAAACGCTCGAGACCAATTCTTCGCTGCCCAACAGTTCCGCCGCAACTGCGGCATGTGACTTCAGTCAAAAAGGACAATCGTTGCGGTATGACGTGTAGGCCGCAATCAGTTCACGCAGACCCGGGCTCAGCGGAGCTGGTCCGCGAAGAATCTCCTGTGTGAATCGGGCCAGGTGCTGGGTGGCTTGCGGCAGATAGGCGAACAGGTGCCAGATCTGCGGGTACTCCGCGCCGCTGGCCTGCATGTTCAGAATCAGATCGCGGTACGGGCTGGGCTTCGGATCGCCCTCCACGCCCTGCAGGAACATTGGCTCCATGGTTGTTTCCTTTTAAAACAGAATTTTCAAAGCGGCTTGGAAGACACGAGGCGATCCCGCTTCCAGAATCTTACCGAAGTTCGGCGAACCCAAATCGTTCACCGGGATTCCCAGATTGGCGTGATTCAAAACATTGAACGCTTCGAAGCGCAATTGCAAGTGCATGGCTTCGATGATTTTCCAATTCTTCACCGACGACAAATCCAGCGTGCCCTGGCCCGGGCCGCGAACGATGTTTCTGCCCGCGTTGCCGAACTTGCCAGCCTCCTTCACAGGATCGAGACGCCGGAACGCGGATGGCGAGACCCATTGATCCACGGTGTGAGCACCGCTGTTCGGATTGCTGGCAAGATCGGGCCGGCTGCCGTAGTACCCGCTGATTTCCGGCGCGGAGCCTTGCTGGGAAACGTTTCGCGAATCGTACACAGTGAACGGAGTGCCTGACGACACGGAGACGATCCCGTTTACCTGCCAACCGCCGAACACGATGCGAACGGCGCGGTTTGCATCGCGCGCGACTGGAACCTGCCAAGTGCCGCTGGCGGTCCAACGGTGCCGCGCATCGAACAACGACGCGCCGTGTTCCGAACGAAGATCGAAGGGGTTCTGGGCTATGTCGTTCTCTCCGGATATCAGGCGCGGAGCGGACCCCGCCACGTTCATCGAGGACACGTAGTCGAGGGTTTTTGAAAACCAGTACGATGTGTTGAACGAAACACCGCTGCGGAAACGCCGCGAGAGCAACAGTTGCATGGCGTGATAGGTGGAGTTTGTGGAATAGCTCAGCATACCGATGGAACTGAGTGCGCAACCATTCGCGCCGCATCCGGCATAAAGGCGGCGGGAATCGATTGTGTCCGGTGTTGCGCCGGAGGCGTAGACGGAAGGATTGGCTTCAATGAATCTCGGCAGGCGCGTGCCCTTGGTGCCGACATAGCGGGCTTCGAAAAGCAGATCGGCCGGCAGGGACTTCTGGATGCTGAGGTTCCAATCCTGTGCGTAGGGCCGGCGGGTGTGTGGATCTTCCACCGTCATAGTTGCGGGCCCGGGGAAATAGCCGGGACGGAACGGCGCGGGCCCGCCTTGCCATGGATCGGAATAGTTCAATTTAGGACCTCCGATTTGAACGGCCTGCAGCCAGGGAAGGGCACTGATGGCCGCTTGCATGGGCATGCCCGAGCCGTTCGATAGCGGATCGTAAAAGATGCCGTACGCGGCGCGGATACTCATTGTCCCGTGGCCCGTGGGATCGTAGGCGAAGCCCAGGCGCGGCATCAGTCCTTTGTAATCGATGTCGACGATGCGCTTGGCTACGCCGGTATCGCCGGGGAAGAGGATGCCGATTGGCGCATTGGGAAACACGGTGGATTGACGGCCGGGCGTGAACTGGTTCATCCGGTCCCGGATCTCGGCGAACGGAGAGCTAATCTCATAGCGGAACCCGTAGTTGATGGCGAGCCTGGAAGTGACTCGCCATTCATCTTGCGCGTAGGCGCTAATGTCGAAGCTTCTGAGTCCGCGCGAAAAATCGCCGCCGCCTTGAAAGAAGACTACCGGCCGGCCAAGCAGGAAATTCGCAAAGGTGCTGTTGGTGGGGAAGGGCGCGAATACAAAGAACCCGTTGGCGGCGATGCCCTGCGAAATGTTGATCTGCGAGCGGCGGAAATCACCGCCGAATTTGAACGAGTGCCCGCCGCGAACGATGGAGAGAGCGTCGGAGACTTCGTAATCGTTTTGCGCGCTATGCCGTGGTCCGGTGATTGGGTTGCCCACTGTGGCGTAGCCGTTCACGTTGAAGTAGGGTGGTCCGGTGGCGGTGGAAAGCGTGCTGTCGTAATTGAAACCCAGCGACCTTGGTGTTTCGTGGTTGAAACGCTTGTCGAACA